>CADBEA010000047.1 GCA_902793635.1 uncultured Erysipelotrichaceae bacterium
TCACCAAAATTCCTTTGCCAATCAATTTATATACTGCATACGGGGAATATCATTACGGTGTTTTTTCCCTTATCAACTAAATCTTTAAAAAGAGCGTTTGCCAAACGAAAAGGTGTCCGAAGACACCTGTCAGAACAGCCAGTTCCAGAACCAGCCGATCACCGCCGCGCTGACGATCAGCACGATGAT
Source organism: uncultured Erysipelotrichaceae bacterium (assembly GCA_902793635.1). Taxonomy (GTDB): domain Bacteria; phylum Bacillota_I; class Bacilli_A; order Erysipelotrichales; family Erysipelotrichaceae; genus Bulleidia. Next base: position 190 of record CADBEA010000047.1, read on the forward strand.
TTTTCCGCCGGTACCGCCCTGCCAGAGATCTTTGCCTTTCGCAAAGATGAGCAGAAGCGTTTCTTTCAGAAGATTCAGCACACTTGTAACGACAGCCGCGATGGCATAGAAGATACCGGAAAAGAAAGCCAGTCCCGGAAGAAACATGATGGCCAGAATCACCACGGCGAGCCAGATAAAAAACATATCCTTTTCCTTCCCTTCAGCGGTTCAGAACATACTGTTCCAGATATCTGCCCATGCCGTCTTCCGTGCACGGGTATTCGGTGACAGCGTCGGACATTGATTTGGAGATGTCACTTCCATTCAGCAGACAGACACCCCAGCCGGCTTCCTTCAGCATTTCCTTGTCGTTGTCCATATCACCGAAGGCCATGATTTCTTCGATCGGGATGTTGTTTCTTTCACTGTATTTATGCAGAGCCATGCCCTTGTTGACCCGCGGATCCATGAATTCAATGATGCCCGGCGAAGTCATGATGCCATGGTATCTTTCACAGTCCACTGTTTTCGCAAAGGCGGCGACTTCTTCGCTGCGTTCCGGGTCAAAGCGGAAAAGAACGTTGTAGTTGGGACGCACGCAGAGACGGTCCGTGTCACCGTCGGTAACGATGACTTCGATGTGGTTTCTCTGCATCGAGGCATGGATCATGTCATCAAAATGCAGAGTGACCATATGATCATCCTCATAGATCATCACGTTCAGGTTCAGCGGTGCCATGCGTTCGATGATTTCTTTCATATCGGCCGTGGGAAGCAGATAATAGCTTTCAATTTCTTCATGGTTCTTATCCCATAACTGGCCGCCGTTCATACCGATGATGACATCGAAGTTAAAGGACAGACCCCAGTCTTTTGCCCTGTTGAACATACTGCTGTTGATCTTGCGGCCGGTGGAAAGACCGAGCAGCACGCCTTCCTGATGCAATTTCTCCAGAGCTGCTTTGGTGATGGGCATGATGCTTTCACCTTTGTTGACCAGCGTGCCGTCAATATCGGCAACGATCGTGGTTACTTTATCGATCATATATTTCCTCGTTTTTCTAATCTGTTACGTGGTCATTCTATCATGCCTTCGCATTTCTTCAGCAGACAAAATAATCAAGAATGCTTTCAAATGCCGCGTAATAACCTGTTTTCAGGGATGAGATCTCAATATATTCCTCTCTCGTATGGGCACCGTCACCATAGTAGAAACCGTAGCAGAGTGAAGGAATGTTCATCGACAGCGGAATGTTGCAGTCGGTGGAACCGGCTGACACTTCGATTTTTTTGTCAGTGTATTCATGCAGCAGAGATACTGCCCGCGCCAGCATTTCATCCTGCACTTCCTGGGTGTCCGCCTGCAGGCTGCCGCACGGCCGCTCGCCGACCACTTCCACACTCAGCCGCACCCGGTCGGTATTGCGGTTGTTGAAGATCGTCGCGAAACGCCGGCTCATGATATCCAGGCCGCGGACGTCGTCAGAGCGGTATTCACACAGCATTTCGGCATGCTGGGCAATCGTATTGACAGATGTGCCGCCGGAGATCGTACCGACGTTGTAGGTCGTCTTGCCGAACTCGGGAACCGTGATGTCATAGATTTCGGAAATGACCCTGCTCAGACCGGCAATGGCATTGGGATTGCCGAAGCATCCGTAGGAATGACCGCCGATCGTATCCGCCGAGACGCGGAAACGGCTGGAGCCGACCGCCTGATTGACAATGCCGTCCAGCTGGCCGTCAAAGCTGTAGAACCGCTTCATTCTCTCACCGTATCTGGTGCAGATGGAACGGACACCCTTTAGATTGCCCAGTCCCTCTTCACCGGAGTTGCAGACAAACAGAATACCGCCGTGCTTCGGCTTCAGAGGATGGGAAAGCAGATATCTGACGACCATCAACATGGCTGCCACATTGGCGGTGTCATCACCGATACCCGGACAGCATAAACGGTCGCCGTCTTCATACAGCGGCAGTTCTTCGGTATCCGGAAAGACCACGTCGGTATGGGCCATGAATACTGTCAGATCCTCACTGCCGTCATCGGCATAGGGAAAGATCACATTCAGGGCAGCATCGATATATACGTTTTCCGCACCCCATTCCTTCAGCAGATTGTACAGGAACTGCGCTCTTTTTTCTTCGTGGTTTGACGGGGCGGGAATCACGGCGATCGTTTTCAGAAGTTCGTATGTTTCCGCCGCGTGTTCTTCGATATAATTCTTGATTTCATTTCCCAGCATGGTTTTCCTCCTTCTGTTCGGAAACATCATAGCACTGTTGTTATGATCCTTCCGTAAAAAAGCAGTCATGACGACTGCTCATTGTTCATTGCGGTAGTAGTTGATCAGACAGCCGTCGGCCAGGATCTGTTTTTCCTCGTCCGTCAGACTGCCCAGGGCAACTTTGATCGGTTCAGCTGTTTCATCGTGGATGACATAGGCTTCCACATCGGTTCCGTTCAGCAGAGCCGTGCGGATGTTCTTCAGGAAGACATAGCTGCCCTTTGTCAGCCTGTTTCCTTCCTCGCTCACAAACGGCAGGATGCCCCAGTTGATGCAGTTGGAACGGTAGCGCTTGGTCGCGTATTCCTTCGCAAAATTGGCACCGCCGCCCAGCACCCGCTGACAGGAAGCTGCCTGTTCACGGGCTGAGCCGTCACCCGGTTTGTTGGCATAGATGGCCGAAGCGATATTGTTGTTCAGACCATTGGCTTCAATGCCGCTCTTCCAGAGGATCTCATAGACATGACTGATCTCGGCGTTCAGTTTTCCGGCCTGCCGTTCGTCATCCAAAGCCTTAACAGCTTTGGCATTGGCGACATATTCCGGATCGCGGCGTGACAGTGTGAATTCGGCCAGACGCAGCGGATTGGAACGGAACGAAGAAGTCTCACCGGAAGGAATCAGTTCATCCGTCGTCGTCACCGGATCATCGATATGGGAAACGATCCTGAGAAGAAGATCTTCACTGAGGGATGGCTGTTCAGGCCAGTCCTTGATATTCGGACCGAAACGCAGTTCGGTTTCCGCATCTGCTTTGCCCCAGCCGTTATAGACACGCTTGGCATAGATCGAAGCGTCAAAGTGCTCTTCCTTCATCGGAATGTCTTCACTGACAAGATCGGTGGCGGCTGTCAGAACACCCTGATTGCGGGCCGTCGCGGCGATCGATCTTGCGTCCATCAGTGCGACACCGGCAATCTGGCCTTCGTTCGGTTTGGAGCCTTCCCTGTTCGGGAAGTTGCGGGTTGTATGACGGATCGAGAATTCGTTGTTGGCCGGTGTGTCGCCGGCGCCGAAGCACGGACCGCAGAACGCTTCACGGAAAACCGCGCCGGCGGCGATCAGTTCACTGACTGTGCCGGTTTCAACAAGCGCTTTGTAGGCCGGCATGGAATCCGGATAAACGGAAAGTTTGAATTCACCGTTGCCGATGTCACCGTCCTTGAGGATCGAAGCAGCGGCGATGATGTTTTCAAAGACACCGCCGGAACAGCCGGCAATAATGCCCTGATCGACGATGACATTGTCATCTTTGTCGAGATGGGAAAGCAGATCCATCGTGACCTTGCCGCCCAGCTGATTGTTGGCCTGCACCTGTGCTTCCTGCAGATAATGACGGGGATCTTTCTTCAGTTCGTTGATTGGCAGTGCGTAGCTTGGATGCATCGGCAGAGCGATCATGCATTCAACTTCTGACAGATCGAGTTCGATGCAGGCGTCGTAATATGCCCCTTCTCTGACGGAAAGCTTTCTGTAATCTTCTTTGCGGCCGTGGTTCTCATAATACTTTTCGGTCGTTTCGTCGGTTTCCCAGATGCTGCTCCAGCAGGTCGTCTCCGTCGTCATGACATCGATGCCGTTGCGGAAATCCTGGGAGAGATTTTTCAGACCCGGGCCGGCGAATTCCATAACTTTGTTTTTGACAAAGCCGTTGGCATAGGTGGCCGCCACCAGTGCCAGTGCGACATCATGCGGACCGACACCCGGCTTCGGTTTGCCTTTCAGCCAGATCAGAACAACTTCCGGATCGGCCAGATCATAGGTCCTATTGACCAGCTGCTTGGCCAGTTCACCGCCGCCTTCACCGACACCCATCGTGCCGAGGGCGCCGTATCTGGTATGCGAATCCGAGCCGAGGATCATCCGGCCGCAGCCGCTCATCATCTCGCGGTTGTAGGAATGAATGACCGCGTAACATGGCGGTACATAGATGCCGCCGTATTTGCGGGCTGCCGAGAGAGCGAACTGATGGTCGTCCTCGTTGATCGTTCCGCCCACCGCGCATAAGGTATTGTGGCAGTTGGTCAGAACATACGGCATCGGAAACTTCTTCATGCCGGAAGCACGGGCTGTCTGGATGATGCCGACATAAGTAATATCGTGGGAAGTCAGGGAATCAAACCGGATATGCATGATTTCGTCACGGCTGAGGCAATGATCATTCAGGATCTGATAGCTGATCGTCTTCTCCCTGTTTGCCTGCATGTCAGTCTGACAGTTGACCGGCTGGCCATTGTGGATCATGACCGGTGTGTTTATCAGTTTCATTGCTTAAAGCCTCCTGATCACTTCGGCGGTGAATTCCTGGGTTGAGGCACTGCCGCCGATATCGGCCGTGACTGTTTTGCCTTCCGCGATGACCGCCGCGATAGCATTGTTCAGTCTTTCCGCTTTGTCTTTCATGCCCTGATCGTTCAGCAGCATCGCAAAAGCCATCAGCAGAGCTGTAGGATTGGCTTTGTTCATACCGGCAATATCCGGTGCCGAACCATGCACTGCTTCATAGATCGTGACTTTGTCACCGATGTTGGCACTCGGTGCGAAGCCGAGTCCGCCGACCAGACCGGCACAGAGATCGGAAATGATATCACCGTACAGATTCTCGGTAACGAGAACATCAAACGGTGTCGGATCAGTTACCAGTTTCATGCATAAGGCATCGATGATGACACTGTCCGAGGCAATTTCCGGATATTCCTTCGCAATCTGATTGAAGGTTTCCAGGAACAGTCCGTCTGTCAGTTTCATAATGTTGGCTTTATGAACAGCTGTCACACGTTTGCGGCCGTTGGCCACCGCATAATCAAATGCCGCCCGGATGATGCGGGCACTTGCCTTGCGGGTAATCATCTTGATGCCGTGCGCCGTGTCACTGTCACACATGTATTCAATACCCCGATAGAGGTCTTCGGTATTCTCACGGAAAATGACCAGGTCGACATTCTCATAGCGGCTCTTCACACCGGCCATGGAATGGAGCGGCCGCAGGTTGGCATAGGTCTGAAAGGTCTGACGGAGCTGGACATTGATCGAACGGAAACCCGTTCCGATCGGTGTCGCTGTCGGTCCTTTCAAAGCCAGGCCGCATTCCCTGATGGCATCCATCAGGCCGTCCTGTAGCAGTTTTCCGCTTTTTTCATAATATTCAGCACCGGCTTCATATGGGAGCCAGTCAATACCGCAGTCCAATGCGGCAGAAACATCCTTTACACTTGCGGCAATTTCTTTCCCGATGCCGTCGCCGGGAATCAGTACGATCTGCATAAGCACCCGCCTTTCCATTGTTCATTATTATACACAACATTCAGAAAAATTGTTTTCTCTGCCATTTTTGGGTATTATTATTGCTTAAAGGAGGAAATATATATGATTTATCCTGACGTTCCTTCGTTTACGCCTGAAGAACTATCACTGCTTTGTGAAGAATACCGTGAAAACAACTATATCGATCCGAAGACAAGTGAAAAGCTTGGTGTCAAGCGGGGTCTTAGAAACCCGGACGGCACCGGTGTCCTGACCGGATTGACAAATATCTGCGACGTCGTCGGTTATGAACGTGACGAAAACGGCAATGTCATTCCCTGCGACGGCAAACTGATCTATCGCGGCATCGACCTGATGGAATTCGTCCATGAGGCAATGGACAATGACCGCTTCATGTTCGAGGAAGTCGTATGGCTGCTGCTGTTCGGCTCGCTGCCGACGGAAGATCAGCTCAGCCGTTTCCGTGCCCTGCTGGAAAACCACCGGGAACTGCCGGACGGCTTTGCCGAAACGATGATCATGAGCGCTCCTTCACCGAACATCATGAATAAGATGGCCCGTTCCGTTCTGGCGATGTACAGCTATGACGAAAACGCGGAAAACGGTCAGCTGGAAAACATCATGAGCCAGTCGGTCAACCTGATCGCCCAGCTGCCGACCATGATGGTCTACGCCTATCAGATCAAGATGCACGCCTATGCACGCGGCTCACTGTATCTGCATTATCCGATCAAAGGACTCTCCACGGCGGAACACATCCTGTCCACCTACCGTCCCGATCAGAAGTTCACCCACGAAGAAGCCAAATTGCTTGATCTCTGCATGCTGGTGCATGCCGACCACGGCGGCGGTAATAACTCGACTTTCACTGACCGCGTCCTCTCTTCGACCGGAACCGATACCTATTCGGCGATTGCCGCGGCGATCTGTTCCCTGAAAGGTCCCAAGCACGGCGGTGCCAACCTGAAAGTCATGCAGCAGCTGGATACCATGAAAAAAGCCCTCAAAGATCCGACGGACCGGAATGAAGTCCGCGAATACCTGCGCAAGATCATCCGCAAAGAAGCGGGTGACGGCAGCGGCCTGATCTATGGCGTCGGCCATGCTGTATATACGGTATCCGATCCGCGAGCAAAGATCCTGAAGAAATATTCCCATGATCTGGCCTACGAAAAGGGTCTCGGAACGGATTACGAACTGCTCTGCATGATCGACGAACTGTCACCAGAAATCTTCCGCGAGGAAAAAGGCCTGACGAAAAACATGTGTGCCAATATGGACCTGTATTCCGGTCTTGTCTACCGCATCCTCGGTATCTCGGAAGAACTGTTCACACCAATCTTCGCCGTCTCCCGTATCGCCGGCTGGTGCGCTCACCGCATGGAAGAAGTCGAATTCTCCAACCGCATCATCCGTCCGGCCTACAAATATGTCGGCGGCAGCGCGGATTATGTTCCGATGAACCATCGTGAGGACTGAGTGGTGACGGAAAAGCCCATTCTTTATATGCCGATCGGCCTGCCCGCTTCCGGCAAAAGCACATTTCTGAAAAAACTGAAGAATACCGTGATCTTAAGCGGTGATACACTGCGCGGTGAACTGTTCGGTGATGAAAGACTGCAGTATACCAATGCTTTTCTGATCGAACATGGTTACGACGCGGAAAACATGACGCATCGTGAAAAGGAAATTGCCGGTCAGACGCTGGTCTGGAATATGCTGAAGGACAGAGCGATACAGCTTCTGAAAGAAGGTAAAAATGTCGCCTACGACGGTGTCAACAACGTGCCGAAATACCGGGCACTGATCATTCTACCTGTTATCGGGATTGCGGTGATCCATGCCCTGGTATTCAATACCGATATTGAAACCTGCATCATAAGAGACAGACTGCGGAGCCGCACGGCCGGCGAAGAGACGATCCGCCGCATTGCCAAATATATGATCGCACCTGCTTTCTCGGAAGGTTTCGACATCATCGATATCTTCGACAAAAACGGTGAGCTGGTCAGCCGCCGCACAAAAGAAGAAGCATAACAAAAGGACTGTAACCTTCCGGAGACAGATGTGATTACATCCGTTACCGGTCCGTTACAGCCCTTTTTCTTTTTTCATCAATCAATGCCAGGTATATGGGAACATCGTCTCGTTGTAATCACCGGTTTCATCATTGAAATCTACAACACCCATCTGATTCAGTTCCGGATACAGGTTGATCTGGCTGTGGCAGCTGGTGCAGACACAGGTGTCAACAGCGACCCATCTGCCGTCGCTATAGCCGTTATAGCCCTGAATCTGTGACTTCAGTGTTCCTTCCGCGCCGCAGACCGGACATTTGATGTTGGCTGCCCGTCTTGCCATATCATAATCGGTATTGAAATTAAAGCTGCCGCCGCCGATCTGTTTCAGTTCTTCCTCGTTCAGTTCACTCAGTTTTACTTTTTTGACTGTCATTTTTTTATATCCGTCTTGCGTCTTCCTGGATTTTTCATTCTTCCGTCAGACAGTTTTTCATCTCTTTTTGTGTCATTGTATTGACCGGAAGATCGTTGAACGAACAGGTCAGCAGACTGTTATGATCCGCGGCTGTATGCTGTTTTGTTACATACCTTTCTTGTTTTATTTGCTGTATTCGTCCGGCGATACCATGAGCTCGCGGATGCGGAAGACGCCGTCAGTATATTCAAACGTGAAGATACCGCCGTTCGGCATGGCCTGCCGGCCTTCCTTCATACGCTTTTCAAAGTAATCCGTCCGGTCGATATCGAACAGGTATTTCAGAATATTCAGATAGTATGTACCGTGCGATACCAGAAGAATCGTATCGTTGTCCTTAGCCTTGCGGATGATCTTATGCAGGGTTTTCCGGATTCTTTCCTGGACCTGTTTCAGATTTTCACCGCCGACATCGTCCCACTTTTCAATCAGATGACGGCGCATGATTTCATCGCGCCAGGAGTCCATGACGACACCTTCGAAATCACCGAAGTCAACTTCCTTGAGGCCTTTTTCCAGAACCGGCTCGATCATATGCGGAGCGGCTATGATCTGGGCTGTCTTACGGGCCCGGCCGTATGGTGACGTGTAGACAGCGTTGAATTCAACTCCCCGCAGCGCGTCCCGGGCTTCTTCCGCCTGATGGACGCCGGCCGCCGTCAGCGGAGAATCGTCAGCACCCTGCATGCGGTTCCACATATTGAAGCGTGTCTCACCGTGTCTGACATAGTAGAAGACGACATGTTTCTCTTCTTCCGGCAGAATGAAGCATTCAGCTTCCGTCGGTTCAACGGTCATTCTGTATTCGCCGTCTTCGTAGGTGAAGACCATGATCCCGCCGTTTGGGGTGCTTCTTCTTCCTTCCGCCACCCGCTGCTGATAGAAGGCATCGCCGTCCACATTGAGCAGCGTCGTCATCAGGAATAATTCAAACATGCCGTGGGAAACAAGCAGTACTCTGTCCTGATCTTCACAGCGGCTGACGATATCTTTCATAACTTCCCGGACGCGGACTTCCATGCGGGCCGGGGATTCCCCTTCCGCGCTGCTGAAGTCACGGGTGGAGAAATGCTGTTTCAGTTCATCAGGATGGGATGTGAAGCGGGTGCCTTCATACCGTCCGAAGTCAAATTCATGCAGGTCTTCGACAATCACGGCATCCATATTGCGGCCGCTGAGAATATGCCGGGCTGTCTGCATGGCTCTTTCCGCCGGTGAGGTGAAGGCCTGATCAAAATAAACCTCGCGCAGCGCGTCTCCGGCTCTGTCAGCCTGGGCTTTGCCAAGAGCTGTCAAAGGACTGTCACAGACACCCTGGACGCGGCCTTTCTCATTGAAACGGGTTTCGCCGTGGCGTACAAAATAGAACGTGATTTTCATAATTGTCTCCCCTGCCGTTATAAAAAGGCGTATTCCTACGCCTTCATTTTAGCAGATATTTATGCGATTCAGTCCATATCCTTCAGGAATGCCGTATAGCAGCGGAATCCCTCATAGACGTCCGCTTTGGAAACTGTCTCAAACGGTGCGTGCATTGACTGAACAGCAATGCCGGCATCGAGAACATCCATGTTCAGATTGGCCAGAATATAGGCAATCGTTCCGCCGCCGCCGATGTCGACCTTGGCCAGTTCACAGAACTGGAAGGAAACCTTGTTGTCATCCATGACTCTCCGTACCTTTGCCAGGAATTCGGCATTGGCATCATTGGCACCGGACTTGCCGCGTGAGCCGGTGTATTTAACAAAGCAGATGCCCTTGCCAAAGAAACCGGTGTTCTTCGGATCGGAAACTTCCGGATAATTCGGATCAAAGGCAACCGAAACGTCGCTTGACAGCATGCGGGAATTCTCGAATGCGTCATTGACATCGATCAGAGATGTGCTGCCCTGCAGAGCCAGCAGTTTTGTGACGACGTTGAAGAAGAAGCGGCTGTGCATGCCGGTGTTGCCGACGGAACCGATTTCTTCCTTGTCGACGAGAATGCAGCAGGAAGTTCTTTCCGGCTTTTTCATTTCCATGATGGCCCGCATCGAAGTATAGGCGCATACTCTGTCATCGTGGCCGTAGCCCAGCAGCATCGAGCGGTCAAGACCGTAGTCTCTTGCTTCGCCGGCCGGAACCATTTCGAGTTCCGCGGAAAGGAAATCGTCTTCTTCGATGTCATACTGTTCCTTGAGGATCTTCAGGACGGCTTTCTTGACTCTGTCATCCTTTTCACCCTTGGCCGGAATCGAACCGACGAGAACGTCCAGCTGTTCACCTTCGACAACTGTCGCGCCCGGTTTCTTCATCTGATCCTGGGCAAGATGCGGCAGAAGATCGGAAATGCCAAGCACCGGATCACCCGGTTTGTCACCGATATTGACGTCGACTGTCGTGCCGTCTTTCTTGCATACGACACCGACGAGCGCCAGAGGTCTTGCGACCCACTGGTATTTTTTAATTCCGCCGTAGTAATGCGTGTCGAGAAGTGCGAGGCCGTCCTTTTCATAAAGCGGCACCGGCTTCAGGTCGATGCGCGGTGAGTCGATGTGAGCACCGACGACATTCATACCTTCACTCAGCGGCTTTTTGCCGATGACGAACAGGCACAGATTCTTGCCGCGGTTGTTGGCATAGAGACGGTCACCCGGCTTCACGCTTTTGACGGTACGGTAGTCTTTGAAGCCTGCCTTCTCGGCTGCTTCAATGCCGTTCTTGACAAATAATCTTTCCGTTTTGGATGCTGAAAGGAACTGGCGGTAATCTTCACAGAAGACATACAGTTCTTTCAGCTGGGCAGCAGTAAGTTTCTCCCAGACAGTTTTCATTCTTCTTTCTCCTTCAGACGATAATTCCGAAACGCGGCCAGATAGCGGGAAGGTCCCTGCAGGGAAACGACCATGCCGTCTTCCCGGTTCTCGAGGATTTTGATATCCACCGCTGTTTTATACATATCGATCATTGCTATTCTATCATACGGAAGCAGGATCATCGCGCTGTCTTCCTTCGGATACAGTTTATCGATCAGCACCTGCATGAATTCATCCATGCCCGCTCCGGTTTTACAGCTGATCTTCAGACCGTCGATCTGACTGCTGTCACTGAGCAGATCGCATTTGTTGTAGACTCTGAGAACTTCAATGCTGTCGGCGCCGATTTCCTTCAGGGTTTCTTCCGTGATCTGGATCTTGTCAGCACAGGCCGGATCCGAGGCGTCGGCGACATGGATCAGAAGATCGGCGTCGCGGGCCGCATCCAGAGTGCTTTTAAAGGCGTCGATCAAGGTATGCGGCAGATCGGACACGAAGCCGACGGTATCATACAGCAGAAATTTCCGCGCTCCGCAGGTGATCATGCGCACGCTGGTGTCGAGGGTCGCAAACAGCATGTCCTCTTCCATGACTCTGCCGCCCTGCTGTGACGACCGTTCGATCAAGGCATTCATCAGAGAACTCTTGCCGGCATTCGTATAGCCGACCAGAGCGACGCGGCGCATCAGGGTGCGGGTACGTCTTCTTTCGTCCTGCCAGCGCTGCTTTTCGATTTTCTTCAGTTCCTGTTTCAAAGCCGCGATACGGCCGGCATACTGACGGGCGATCAGATCGGAACGCATTTCACCGGCACCGCGGTTATAGGCGGAGCCGCCTCTTTCGTGACCTGCCTGATCGGCGCTTTCATTCAGGATGCGCGGCAGATCGTACTGCAGGCGGGCCATTTCCACCTGCATGGTCGCCGCTTTCGAACGGGCGCGCTTTGCGAAAATGTCCAGGATCAGCGAAGTCCTATCAATGACATTGACGCCGCAGATGGAAGCGATTCTTTCCGCGGTCTGGATCGGCAGCGGATTGTGAAAGACGATGATCTCGGCTTCCGTCGCCTGAACCAGAGCCGCCAGTTCCTGGATCTTGCCCTGCCGGAAGCCGGTCCGCGGATCCATGGTACGGGACTGCTGGCTGATCTCACCGACCACTTCAAGGTCACAGGCCAGACATAATTCTTTTGTTTCAGCAAAAACCGAGGCAAACTGCTTCGGTGCGTTTTTCAGGGAAATACCTGCCAGAACTGCTTTTTTCATTACCGGCATTTTACCACAGGCAGACGTTTTGAAAAAGCCGGCGGCTGTCTGTCCACCCCGCAAAAAAGTCAAGAGCATCACAGCGTCTCCATGAAAAAAGGGCCTGACAGTTTTTGTGGCCCCTTATAAAAATGTATTTCGTAGTCTGTTTTTCTTTCGTAGCTGATTTCAGAGACTGGCTGCCATCTTCCGTATTTCATTCAGAACTGTTTCCGTCACTTCTCCCGCACAGGTGAACATGCCTTTATTCTCGAGACCGAGGTAACCCAGGAAATCTCCCTCAAAGGAAAACTTTGCGCCTTCATACATTTCCGGATCACCGGAACTTAAAAACATGGCTGTCTTTGTGAGTGACACAGGTGCTTCCGGATACAATACGGAATAAAACCGATCGATCGTACACTTAAGCTGGCCGCTGATTCCGTGATAATAGATGGGAGAAGCCAGGATAAGCATATTTGTATCCCGCAGATATCCGTAGACTTCCTGCATGTCATCCTTCTGGACACATTGCCCCTGGCCTTTTCCGTGGCAGTATTCACAGGCAAGACATCCTTTGATATTCTTCCTGCATACATTCACGATATTGACGTTATGGCCGGCCATTTCAGCACTTTCCCGGAACGCGGCAACCATTTTTCCGGTATTGCCCTGCGGACGGGGACTGCCGTTTAAAACAAGTATATTCATTTCCTGTCTCTCCTTTTCAATACCAGTCGTGTTTCTCTTTCCGGTCCAGAGCATTGATCGCGGCCATTTCCTCATCCGTTAATGCAAAGCCGAACAGATCAAGATTTTCCTTGATATGTTGCGGATTGGAAGAGCCGGGAATCACCACGATACCCCGCTGCAGATCCCACCGGAGGATCACCTGGGCAGACGATACGCCATGGGCTTCCGCGATGGACCTTATTGTCTCATCGCCAAGAAGCTCTGCCGTATGACCACGGCCGCCCAAAGGGTACCAGCATTGAACCACGATTCCTTTTTCCTGGATAAACGGGACAACGTCCTGTTCCTGGTAATATGGATGGATCTCGTTCTGAACAAGGGCCGGTGTGATCGTGACCTGCGGCAGAAAATCAGTCAGTTCCTCCACATACCAGTTGGAAAGTCCCAAAGACCGGATCTTTCCCTGTTCAACATACGTTTCCATCGCTTTATAGGCTTTCACATCATCCGTTCCCGGATGATGGAGAAGCATCATGTCAATGTATCCGATATCCAGTTTCTGAAGCGCCATTTCAATAGCGGCCTCCGGATCGGAAAACTGGGTCGGATAGATCTTTGTGATCACAAAGATATCCTCCCGGGGTATGCCGTACTCCTCCATAGCCTTTCGAACACCTTCCCCTACGGCTTCCTCATTGTGATACATGTAAGCTGTGTCAATGAGCCGGCCACCGTTTTGCAGAAGGGTTTTCACTGAATTCACGCAGGTGTCATAATCCAGCGCATAGGTGCCCAGACCGAGGATCGGCATAGTATATCCGCTGTTCAGGAGAACCGTGCGGTTTTCAAAATCAAATATTCCGCTGTCCTTTACAGACTCCATTCCTTCCTCATGAGAGATTTCCGGTTCCGCCAGATCAGAAGAAGCTGCAGTGTGGCTGGACGGTTCTTTCTGACCCCCGGAAACCTGCCTGTCTGCTGCCTGACAGGCGGTAGCGCCGGCCGGGAGCATCAGAAGCGTCAGAATAACGGATATGATCGTTTTCCTGCTCATGTTCTGCTTCCTGTATCCGTCTTATTTCAGATATTCCATAAAGAAGCTCTCCAGTTTATCAAACGGGATCGCATCCTTGCCGCCGCCATCGTACAGATCCGTGTGGGAAGCTCCGGCGATGATCAGCAATTCCTTATTATCCGTATACTTGCTGTCCTTTACCATGTCTGCATAGGCATCCCTGCCGAAATAGCAGGAGTGTGCCTTTTCACCATGCATGACAAGGACTGCGGAGCGGATCTCATTGGTATATTTCAGGATCGGCTGGTTTATGAAGGACTCGCAGCCAATGACGTTCCAACCGCCGTTGGAGTTGAGGGAACGGGCGTGATAGCCGCGCTCTGTCTTGTAATAGTCATAGTAGTCTTTTACAAAATACGGAGCATCCTCCGGAAGCGGATCGACCACGCCGCCACCAAGGGTGTATTCACCTTTCTTAAGATCCACGAGTCTCTGCGCGGACATAGCCGCTCTCTTCTTATAACGGGCTTCCTCGCTGTCCTCACTGTCAAAGTAGCCCTTGGCATTGACGCGGGTCATGTCATACATGGTTGAAGCAACCGTTGCCTTAATACGTGTGTCCAGTGCTGCTGTGTTCAGGGCCATTCCACCCCAGCCGCAGATGCCGATGATGCCTATACGCTCCGGATCGACCTTGTCGCAAAGGGACAGGAAATCGACCGCTGCCATAAAGTCCTCGGTGTTGATGTCGGGCGAAGCCATGTAACGGACATTACCACCGCTCTCACCGGTGAAGGACGGATCGAACGCGACAGTGAGGAATCCTCTCTCTGCCATGGTCTGTGCGTAAAGACCGGCGCACTGTTCCTTGACAGCGCCGAAAGGTCCGCAGACCGCGATGGCGGGAAGCTTGCCTTCCGCATCCTTCGGAGAATACATATCTGCCGCCAGGGTAATGCCGTAGCGGTTCACAAACGTCACTTTGCAGTGATTCACCCTGTCGCTCTTCGGGAATGTTTTGTCCCAGTCCTGTGTAAGTTTCAATTCTTCTTTTTTCATCATGATCTTTGTCCTCACTTTCTTTTTTACTTTATCTGCTTTTCCTGATTCCGGATCAGGAAGTCCATGCGGTCTACCTTGCGCTGGCTCTCGTGCATCTGATCCACAAGCACACAGCGCTCTTTCTTCATCTGAAACAGCATCTCAGCGAAGCTGCCAGACTCATAGAGGTTTCCTATCCTCACCGCTGTTTCTTCATTACAGCCGGCATTGGACAGATCTTGTATCAACTGTTCCTTCATGCCCATATCTGCCGGATCCTTTCTGAATTCTGATCTTTTGCATCCCGTCAAAAGTTCTGTTTTTCTCCTTGCAAGGCTATCATAGCTGTTTACAGCTTTATCTTCTAATGGTTATAATTTATTTCATGATATTCATATATGGAATATCATGAAGATATCATTCAAGAGGAGTGTTTTCAGATGGAAATCAGAACTTTACGCTACTTTCTGGCAGTTGCCAGAGAAGAAAATATGACACGGGCTGCTGAGATCCTGCATGTCACACAGCCGACTCTTTCCAAGGCATTGAAATCCCTTGAAGAAGAACTTGGAAAAAAACTGTTTATCCGTCACAGTTTCAGCATCCGCCTGACAGAGGAAGGAGTACTGCTCCGGAACAGGGCGGAGGACCTCATCAGCATGGCCGACAAGATCGAGCAGGAATTTATTTCCCTCGATGACATCAGCGGTGGGGAGCTTTACTTAGGACTTGCGGAGTCTTACCAGATCCGTTATCTGGCCCGGGTGATCAAGGATTTTAAGAACCGTTACCCGAACCTGCATTACCACATCACCAGCGGTGATACCGAGCAAGTCGCGAACAAGTTGGATAAGGGGCTTTTGGATTTCCTGGTGTTGGCGGAGCTTCCGGACAGCCGGAGGTATGAATATCTTGCCTTTCCGGAAAAGGATGTATGGGGGCTGGTGATCCCGGAAAGAGATCCGCTGTCAGAAAAGGACGTGATTCGCATGGAAGACCTGAAAGGCCTGCCTTTGTTCAGCTCAGAGCAGGCCTGGAACGGGGAAATAAAAAAGTGGGCAGGAAGTTCTTTTTCGAAATTCAGGTTTGAGGGGTCTTTCCGGCTTTCCTACAATGGATCCATCTTCGTTCGGGAAGGTCTTGGATATCTGCTGACCTTCCGGGATCTGGTCGATACTTCAGAAAAAAGCGGACTTGTGTTCCGTCCCCTGGAACCGGTGCTTGAGACGACGCTCTATATTGCCTGGAATCGTTATCAAGCCTTTACCCCGATCGCAGAGCGTTTTCTGCAGCAGCTGAAAGAATCTTTCCTTATCGCTGACTAGCATTTGCTTTTCCGCTGTATTGGAAAGGCCTGGCAGCCAGACCGAGCAAAGGCAGATGAATAAACACAGTTTTGTTCATATGCCCCTGCCGCGTGCTAGAATAACAGTTGCGGAGAACAGCATGACACAGATGAATAAAAAAACAAAAGAAGCACTGGAGAAACGCATTCTGCGGCTGTCATTTTTCGGCAGCTGCGCGCTTTCTGCCGCGGAAGTCCTGATGGCCTTCTATCTGCAGTCCTATACCGTGCTCATGGACGCCGTCTTCGATTCGGCCGAGCTGGTCATGATGTGGCCTTTCCTGCTGCTGATTCCGCTTCTTTACAAACCGGTCAGCGAGTGGCATCCCTATGGCTATGCCCAGGTCGAATCGCTGTTTCTGATCGTGAAATACTCGATCCTGCTGGTCCTGATCCTGCTGATGATCAACACCAACGTGCATGTCATTCTCAGCGGCGGCCACGACGTCAGTCCGATCGGCATCGCCATCTTTGAAATCTGTCTCGGTATCGGCAGTGTCCTGATGTATCTGTTCCTGCAGCACATGAGCAGGAAATACGAATCGCCGACCATCCACGCCGAACTGTTTCTGTGGAAGACGGACATCGTCGGCAGCTGCGGCATCGCCATTGCCTTCCTGGCTGATCATCTTCTCGGCGATACGATCCTCGCGCCTGTCGCTCCCTACATGGATTCCGCCGTGGCGATCATCCTTTCCCTGATCATGCTTGGCGAACCGCTCAAGGAGCTGAACCGCGGCTTCAAGCAGATGCTGCTGTTCTCACCGCCGAAGGAAGTGATGGACAAGGTACACGAGGCAGTGGACAAGCACCTGGAGGATATGCCGTATGAGGCGACCTTTATCGACGTCATCCAGACCGGCCGCAAGACATGGATCGAAGTCTATCTGAAAGAAACCAGCAACACTTCACTGATCGATACCAGGGATTGGTCAAAGCTCCATGATCTTGTGCGTCAGGATCTCAGACCTGACTTTGACCAGCTGTACATCGAATTTATCCCCGATCTTCACGACTGATCTTCCATCAACAGAAAAGCAGCCCAGCTGATCCGGGGCCTGTCAAGTAGACACAGGAAATAACTAAAGTAACACTTGCCCAATCGGGGTTGACCCGGTTGGGTTTTTTGATGTCTTTAAATCTTCTAAATACTGCTTGTACTTCTCGATCCTGCGGTTTACAGGGATCGGATAGAATACAGGAGTTTTGGACTGTAATGCCGCTATCCTGACTTCCATCGGTGTTTTACAGCCAAGGCGCTCCTGATATCTTCTGTGATTGTAGAAATAGATATATTTATCGATCGAGTCGATCAATGATGCTT
>CADBEA010000048.1 GCA_902793635.1 uncultured Erysipelotrichaceae bacterium
GCCCGTGAGCTGTTCGAGGGTACGGATATTTCTTCCCTCGCGTCCGATGATCCTTCCCTTCATCTCGTCATTCGGCAGCGATACGACAGATACCGTCATCTCCGATACCGTCTCGGCGGCAAGTCTCGAAATAGCAAGCGCTATGCAGTTGCGCGCCTTGTCGTCGCATTCGTCCTTGAGCTTCTGTTCGTAGTTGTTTATGCGGACTGCCTTTTCTCTGTCGAGTTCGCTGTCCAGCATTCTGAGCAGGTGATCCTTTGCCTGCTCCATTGTGAATCCCGATATCCTTTCGAGGATCCCCATCTGGTCTTCCTTGAGCTTCTCAGCCTCGGCAAGCTTTTCTTCAGCCTTCTTGTTCTTTGCGGCAAGGCTTTCTTCGAGCTTTTCGATCTTGTCGTTCTTTTTGTCAAGGTTCTCTTCTTTTTGCTGTAATCTTCGTTCTGATCTTGAAACCTCTGCGCGGCGTTCCTTCAGTTCGCGCTCGGCTTCCGATTTCATTTTCTGGATATCCTTTTCCGCCTGTCCTCTCATGCGGTATATCTCGTCTTTTGCTTCCACGAGCCGTGATTTCTTTGTAGTCTCGGCCTTTTCTTTCGCTTCCGCAACTATACGCTCCGCTTCCTTTTCGGCGGACTCAATCTGCGCTTCAGCCTCTTTTTTGCGGTGCTCAACGCCTTTGCTGAATGCTTTTTTATACGCAATAAACGTGGCAACTGCGCCCAAAATAAGAGCAGCGGCTATAAGCGCAATAGCGAGCCATGTATCCATGAAACCTTCCCTCCTTTTCGCGATATCCGGTAATGCCGATTTCCATAGAACGGCGGTGCAGGAAACGCAAAACAAACGGCAGGCAAGGACACAAAGAGCCCGTGCTTAACCACTGCTGACGCTGTACAATATAAAATAACTTCTATCATGCGCCGGCAAACTTGTCCGGAGCATTCCGCAAAATACCGTCTGTGCGCTGTCCGCACCACGACGACGGCGGTGAAGCGGATGCGCGGGGACCGGTAGACCTCGGTGAAGACGCGGCGGCGGTCCTTGCTCACGAGGCGGATCGGATTTCCCCAAAGCGCCTGCAGATAGCGCATGCTGCACACGAAATAATGCGGCCCGGGCCCATCAAGGACCGGTTCCCAGATCGGTGAATACATGAAGCCCGTCTGGTCGATGAGCGTGATGTATTCGTCGGTTTTTTCCCTGATCCAGTCCGGATCGCTCTTGATGACTTCCAGACAATGGATCATCGCACCCGGCAGCATATATTCTTTCAGGCCGTCGACATGGATCAGCTCGGGGATATATTCCTCAGAAACATACATGGCCAGTGCTGCTCTGATTTCGTCCATGTTCGGTGTCAGAGTGCTGAAGACAACGATTTTCTCCGGCGCCACCGACATGATGAACACCAGCAGATTCTTTACGACGATTTCCAGAGCACCACCCGGTGTGAAGATCTTCTTGTCGGCATCATCAATAAACACACTGGCAACCGGACCCACTTCACCGGCCGCGTGTTTGAAACCGCGGTGCAGTTTGCCGTCGATGATGACACCGGCACCGCCGATCGCCAGACCCAGCGGCTGGAAGTAGAAGACCATGTTGTCACAGTTTTCATGCATGACTCTGTACGCCTGGGCGACAGCGTTCACGTCATTGACCAGAATGACCGGCTTACCGTACTTTTCGGAAAGCGATTGGCCGAGCGGATGATTGAGGAAACCCAGCTCAGGATGATTCAGGAAACCGTGATAAGTCACACCCGGCACGGCGATACTGATGGCATCGATCTTTTTGTGACGGGCGGTAATATAGTCCAGAAGGTCCTCAATATCGCGGATAACAAATGTTTCCTTGATGATTTCCTTATCCAGGGTCTTCTTGCCGTGATCATAGATCCTATAGGCAATGCGGAACATATCACGGTGATTGATAAAGGCCAGGGTCAGAATACGCAGATCGTTGTCAAACGGTTTTTCCGGATTGACATTCTTCTGTTCCTGACTGCCCTGCTTGCGGTACTTTTCGTATTCATCCCGCACAAAGGAAATCAGTTCACCAGTATTGTACTGAGCGAAGACAGCCGCCGGGATTTTCAGGACAAGTGTTCTCCGGAAAATCGAACTGACCTTCTCATAAAGATAATGAATCTGCGGAGCCAGCAGGATCACGTCATAGGCGAAGCCGGATTCATACAGCAGGTTGTAGGCAACCGCATTGAATTCATAATCGATTTTCAGTGTTTCCGCCGCTTTGTTGAGCTCCATGGCAAAATAGTTCGTTGTCAGACCGCCGGTGCAGCTTAAAAGGATCTTCAGTTTCTGCTTTGCCTTCAGTTTCAGAAGTGTCTGCTGCATCTCACGGAACAATGACTGGGCATGTTCACGCTCCTGGAGCTGGAAATGCAGATAAAAAGAGTAGGAATCATCTTTTTTGTTTCTGATCATCAGTTCGATGATATCCATATCATGAAAGACAATTTCAGCTGTGCCGCAGTCTGCTGCCAGCTGAATGGTACTGTCATTCGGTTCACTGATTTCATAGAAAGGATTTGTCTGCCGCAGGATCCAGTTCCGGTATTCCTCTGCTGTATATGTCATAGCCGCCTCCGATGTCGTTTGTTTACTTAAATTATAGAAAAGAATATTTCAGAATGCGATGAAAAACAGATACCCGCGGTTATCTGTCATATCTCCAGCATATCGAGAGCATCGATTCTCTCGTTCAGGGCATTCTGCTGATCAGTGAACAGCAGCTGCTGGTTGTATTCATAGTATTTGTCACAGCCATGGGCATAGATAAAGGCTGAGACAGCCGGTCTGACAGTCAGTTCACTGACCAGTATCAGCATTTCCTGACCAGCTGCGAAAGCCTTCTCGAAGAAGACAAAGACGTTCTCAAGCTTTTGTTTCAGTAAGCTCGTGTCTTCTTTCAGCTTCATGACTCTTGTCCGCAGTCCGTCTTTCAGCTGATCTTCATCCCTGCCGCTCTTTGTTTCTTTGAGCAGTTCTTCATACAGATCCATGCAGGCAAAAGCGAGGTCGACATGTTCCTTCGCATCCGTCAGTTCACTCTTCATTTTCCAGAGAGCTGCCTTTCCCTGCAGTTTTTCGGCATCCAGCGGACTGAGCTGTTTGATCTCCTTGAGGACGGTGCGCAGACTGTCCTGCCGCAGATTGACCTGCAGTGCTTCAGTTTCCAGCGTGGACAGCAGCAGTGAGATCAGTGACAGACGTTCGTCAAAGCGGGCTGATGCGGCGCGGCTGACGATTTCCTCTTTTGCTTCGCCGTTCAGAATATTCACGATCTGATAGTCGGATTCATACTTATGATACAGGTCATAGTAATTGGTGAAGTCCTTGGCGATTTCCTTATCCTGAACATACTGACTGATCAGGTCGAGATTGACTGGCAGATTGTTTTCTTCATAGAGGAAGATCATCTGGCTCAGATCGTCCCAGGCCCGTGCTGTCACAAAGGACTTACCGTCCACCGTTGTTGTCACGCGGTAGAAATACTGGTTCTTGATTTCCAGATAGGATAGAACGACCGGATGAACATGATTCTTCAGAGCGAATCCCTTCCATACTTCAAAGTCCGGTTCAACTTCGATCTTCTTCAGACGGTCAAGCATGGCGATGTCAAATTCGCGGACCGAATCATTGAATTCCGGTGGATTGCCGGCGGTGACGACGATCCAGCCATCCGGTACCTTATGACGGCCGAATGTCTTGTACTGCAGAAACTGCAGCATCGAAGGTGCCAGCGTTTCGGAAACACAGTTGATCTCATCGAGGAACAGAATACCCATTTCCTTTGAGGTAGCCTTCATTTCCTCGTAAACACTGGCGATGATCTCACTCATCGTATATTCGGAAACACTGTATTCCTTACCGCCGTATTCCTTCTTTTCGATAAAAGGCAGGCCCAGCGCGCTCTGTCTGGTATGATGTGTCATCGCATAGGACACAAAGCCGAGGTCCAGCTCGGAGGCAATCTGTTCAACGATGGCTGTCTTGCCGATGCCAGGAGCACCGACCAGGAAGATTGGACGCTGTTTCTCGATCGGGATGCGCCAGCGGCCGTGTTCGTCTTTGGTGCCATAGGCAATGACGGCATTTCTGATCTGGTTTTTGGCTTCCTGTATATGCATATTATTCTTCTCCTTCCAGAATATATTTGATGGCCCATGGCGGCACCGTTATGTCTTTTCTGTCTTCCGTGAAAAGGAAGGCGGTCTTGCAGGATGGTTTGTATTTAGGGTAGACTCCGTCACCGTCGGTGAAATAGAGAATGCCGGCCAGTTTGCGGAAGTGGTGCATGCGGATCTCTTCTTCGACATAGTTGAAGACCGGCCGGAAATCCGTACCGCCGAGACCCTTGATTTCGACGTTTTCAATATAATGCTCGAACTGGCGCGGTGTCTGGATCACGGCGATATCGCGGATGACCATGTCACACTGGATGATATGGATATTGAAGCGGGAGAAGAAGTTTTCCCGCTGCTGAAACAGGTTGTACGTCTTCTGCAGGAAGGACTGCACTGTCTCGCCCTGCACGGAACCAGAGGTATCAATGGCGATGACCAGTTCCTTCACGCTGGCTGCTTCCTTGTATTCCAGCGGCTCGATCAACGGCAGGTTTTCATACAGCTGCAGACCGTAGGTATAGAAGATATTATCGAAGTCCTCGTCATTGATCTGCAGTTTTTCACCGCTCTGCATGAATTTTCTGAGGAAAGTCGAATAGTCATATTTTTCCCGGTGCAGTGCCATGAGCGACTGGACCATTGCCTCGGTCCGATCACCGTGCTCCTTCTGGAATGTTTCCAGGTCAGTCTCGATCTTTTCGGATATTTCCTGCCAGTCCTTCAGAGCATTTTTGATCTGGCGGATCTCGGCATCCTGAGCGGCAGGATCCTCCCCTTCTTTTGTTTCACCGGTATCGTGGGACGCTTTGTCAAAGATATTGTTGCCGGCATTGGCGGCATCGTCCTTGACTTCCTCACCGAACAGCTGCTCACGGCTGCCGGTCACATTGCGAAGCAGATACCACGTGTCATGTTCGTCGAAGTGAAACAGCGGTGCCATCAGTTTGATTTCATCACGTTCTCTGTCTTCCAGCCAGTAATAGATTTTCTGGGCGGTGAAGACCGGCAGATCTTCCCGGATCCGGCTGATGATCCGCTGCATTTCCGCTTCCTTTTCCGCATCGGTTTCCGTGCATTCCAGTCTGAGGTCGCTGATCGCTCCTTCGACGGCGATATCACTGGCCAGGTTCCATAGTGACGGCTTCCGGTTTTCGGCGAAGAAAGGATGCTGGAAAACGGAATGCAGAACGATATGAAGATAGCCTCTGGTGATTTTCCGGGGATCGTTGCGGTACATTTTGATCAGGGCGATCGGCGCATAATGAAACACTCTGCCGTCACATCTGAACTCGGTCGCATCAGCCGCGAATACATAGCGGTTGAGAGCGATATCCATAAAGCGCAGATGTAATGTCAGACGGGAGATCACCTGTCGGAAGATTTCTTCGCTGATCTGAATCAGTTCTTCATCCATAGACGCTCCTTCCCTTACAGAAGATCCAGCAGATCTTCCTCTTCTTCACCGGCTGTATGTCTTTCCTGCATCAGGAGAGCCCGTTCTTTCGGATCATGGATCCTGGTGAGATAAGGCTGCAGAATGTCCGGTGTGACAAGCTGATGGTCCAATGCCTGATGGAGGGCTGTAAAACGTTTTTCAGAAATGATCTTTTCCAGAACTTCCTCACGGTTGGCGAGAATAAAGATATCAAACTCCGGCACCGGCCGGCGATAGCTTTCCAGATAATTGACAGCCAGGATCACTCTGGCCAGCGGTTTCCACTGTTCAAGATCAAGATTGACGAGCCAGGAATCATGGATCTGGTAATTGTCCTCGTTGCGGCCGTTGTAGCGGCCGTTGGCACCGAAGTTCCAGTTCATGTTCCAGTTGTTTTCCAGCATGCCGGCGGTCAGATAGACACTCTCATCCGCGTCGATGCGGATTTTGCCATGTGTCTCCAGGGCACCTTTGCCGATCTGTTTCAAAGAAGCCGGCAGATTGATTTCCTGTAAGGAAGAACAGTTGAAAAACACATTGGGATGCAGTTCCTCAACGCCCTCCGGCAGAGAGATCCGCTGCAATGACACGCAGTCATCAAAGGCGTTTTCCTCAATGACTCTGAGGGTATCCGGCAGCTGTATTTCACGCAGCTGATGGCATTGCTGGAAACAGGCCCGGCTGATCCGGCGAAGATGCGGCGGCAGGATGACTTCCTGCAGGTTCTCACATTGATAGAACGTGATCTTGGGAAGCGAAGTCAGCTTCTTTGAAAAGCGGACTTTCTTCAGTTTCCGGCAGCGTGAGAAAACAGCTGATCCCATGTAATACACACTGTCCGGTATATCCGCTTCGATCAGTTCTTCACAGTCATAGAAGACATCCGAGCCGATTTCCTTCAGACTGTCCGTAAAAGTTACAGTGCGCAGCTTCTGAGCACCATAAAAAGCATAATCAGCGATGGCTTCGACACCATCGGGAATGATTACGTGTTCTTCATTTCCTTCATACTTTTTCAGTGTGTTTCCATTGATCGTAAATGTCATGATCACTCCGGGTGAAAAAAGCCGGGGTGGTGCCCCGGCTTACTGAGAATTATTTACCGTTGGCCAGCAGATCCTGAACGACCGGATCCTTCGGATAAACGCCTTCCGCCTTCAGTTCAGCGATCTTGTCGGCAAACTGCGGCAGGTATTTTTCGTGGGCAACCAGCAGTTCGTTCAGAACTGTCTGAGCGACATGGCCATGTTCAACCATCGGGTTCATTTCGAAGGCAGCCAGAGCCAGACCGTAGTTACCGGTGACAGCTGCTTCGATAACGCATTCTTCCATGGCTTTCATCATCTGGACATAGCCTCTTTCACTGGCATGGAATTTGCCCCAGGTCAGCGGCATCGGGCCTTTGCCCGTGATGATGCAGGAGATTTCAACGATGCTGTCGTACGGCAGGTCGCTGATCGCACCGTTGTTCTGGGTGGAGACGACCATGTGAGTACGCTTGTCGTTGTAGATGGAGCAGATGCATTCGCATGCGGCATCGGAGTAATGAGCACCGCCGCGCTTGGACAGCTGTTCCGGCTTGTAGTTCAGGTTCGGATCCTTGTAGAGTTCGAACAGTTCAGCTTCTGTCTGCTTGACCTGCTGAGCGCGGGTTCCGACTGTGTTGAATTCTTCGATGGAATGCTTGAGCATTTCATCATGCATGTAGTAGTAACGGTGGTATCCGCACGGAATCAGCTGAATCTGCTTCAGATGATCCTTCAGGAACTTGCATTCGAAGATGTTGGCCGGTGTGCCGTCATCAACGGTCGGATCGTACATATTGTCGATCAGCTTGTCGGTCAGATCATTGCCCTGCTGGTCAGTAACCTTGTGATAATGGAAGTGGTTCAGACCGGCAAACTGGTGAATGCATTCTCTCTCCGTCAGACCGAACTGCGGCGGTTCCTTCATCAGAGCGCCTACCGGCACATTGCACAGACCTACTGTCTTCTTCCAGCCGCCCCATTTGATGGCAGCTTCAGTAACCATGCCGGACGGATTGGTGAAGTTGATCAGCCAGGCATCCGGGCAGAGTTCCTTCATGTCTTCGATGATGCTCAGAATAACCGGAATTGTACGGAAAGCCTTGAACATACCGCCGGCACCGTTGGTCTCCTGACCGAGCATGCCGTAGGACAGCGGAATTCTTTCGTCTTTGATACGGGCGTCGAGCAGACCGACACGGAACTGGGTCGTGACGAAGTCAGCTCCCGGCAGTGCTTCTCTGCGGTCGAGTGTCAGATGAACCTTGACGTCATACGGTGTGGCATCCCACATACGCTGTGCCATAGTGCCGACGATTTCCAGCTTTTCTCTGCCGGCTTCGACATCACACAGCCAGATTTCTCTGATTGGCAGCTCATCATAACGCTTGATGAAGCCTTCCATCAGTTCCGGAGTATAGCTGCTGCCGCCGCCGATGGTAACGATTTTTACGGGTTTCTTTTCCATAATGATTTTTCCTCTCCTGTTGTCATTTTCATTATAGTGGACAGTTTTTCCCTGTCAATTCAGTCAGTGCCGATTTGAACTCTGTTCCCGGACGTTCCTGTGAAAAGGCTGTTTTTGCGGAACACTGTTCCCTATTCGTTCAGTGTCGAGTTGCTGGAACGGCGGCCGCGGGATACGATCCGCATCTCCCCTTCCCGGCGGGATGCCGCTCTCTTGCGGGCTCTGTTCTTCTCATAATCCAGCCGGAAGATCTCCGCGTAGATCACATCAAGCACATACAGAGATGACAGGCTGAAACTGAAATTGCCGAGATTGCTGACGAGTTTTTCCCGCGATGATACCCGCAGGGTACAGCTGATCAGATCAGACAGCTGATTGATTCCGTAGGAAGTAATAGCCACACAGCCGAAATGTCTGGCTTTCGCCATCGCCGCGAAGCGCAGACAGTGTTCACTTTCACCGGTATAGGAAAGAATGAGAAAACCGGCGGCCGAAGGATCGGCATGCTCAATTTCAAAAAGTGCGTCATGGTCAGAAGAAAGAATCACGACTCTTCTTTCGATCTTGGCCATTTTCTCCTTGAACACCTGGGCAACGCCGCGCTGGGCGGAAAGTGTAATGATATAGATCGTTTCACGGTCCAAAAGACGGACCGCTTTTTTCAACTGCCTGGGATCAAGCAGAGACAATGTGTCCTGAATCGTTTCCTGATACAGCGAAGCAATCTTGCCGGCTGTTTCGATCTCATTGTCATCCGCTTCGAAAGGCCGGTTGGGATCAATATCCCTGAAGTAACGGGAATGATAGGAAAGTTCCTTCAGATACTGTTCCTTGAAATCCTCGAGACCGCTGAAGCCGAGTTTTTGTGTGAAGCGGACGATCGAAGAAGGCGCCTGAAAAACATCAGCAGCGATTTTCCGCACCCCTTTTTTCTGCAGTTCTTCCTTCTGGTTCAGAAAGTAATCGGCAATCAGTTTCTCATTATCAGAAAAAGTATCCTGACGTTTCAGAATATCACGTATCAGCATACTTTCAGTTTAACATATCAATGTGTTGTTTTTACGGCTGTCTGTTTAAAGGTCGTAGTCATGCACAAAAGAATAGAAGTCGAGTTCCTTCTGATGGTCTTCGTCTTTGACTCTGCCGATCGGATGGCCAAGGAAAATGAACTCCTCGTCACCGTCGAGGCCGAATGCCTCATTGCATACATCCTCGCCGATGGAGCCGATAGCACAGCCGCCAAGACCCAGCGCCGTGCAGGCAAGGTAGATGTTCTGGGAAACATAGCCGGCATCCACCAGTGCGATGCGGTGGGCATAGATGCCGTAGCGCCATTCTGCCCGGTAGGCGACCATGTCGAAATAGAAGATGACTCCGGCTTTCTTCGCCCAGTCCTGACCGTTCATCGAAACGCTGATGAAGTCTTTGACATCTTCCTTTTCCTGCAGGCATTCGAGGCTGTGGCTCTGCGGCAGATAATGATAGAAACCGCTCTTAAGATCTTCGACATGCTGGATGCAGAGATATAATTCAAATTCATGACGGGCACCGCCGCACGGTACCGTCCGCAGTGTCGCGTAGGATTTGCCGCGCAGATCCTTGACACCCTGCGCACACCAGAGAATAAACGAGAGTTCTCTTAAGGTAATATTCTCTTCCCGGTAGATGCGGTGGGAAGTGCGGCTGTTGACCACATTGAGAAAATCATTGTTGACGGACAGGTTTTCAAAATCCATCGGCAGTTTGACGATGTCTTCCGAAACAGGATCCTTGAAGAGCGGCGGCTGTTTGACACCGCTGTACTGGTCGGTTTTATAGTCAGGATCTTCTTCCTTCGCCATGTGCATGAAGGCACGTCCTGCTGCTGTCTTTTCCCTGATTTCAGATTCATTCATGATTTTCTTCTCTCCTTTTATTTCAGCGGATCAGTTCACCGTTGATGAACACCGCTTTCGGACTGGTATCAGCTGCGAACAGCGGACCTTCATAGACCATGATGTCCGCGTCCTTACCTGCTTTGATGGAACCGACTCTGTCTTCGATGCCCAGATGTTTCGCCGGATTGATCGTGATGGCTTTTAATGCCTCATACGGATCCATACCGGCTTTAACGGCGAGTCCGGCATACATCGGCAGGTATTCTTCCAGTGAGAACGGATGGTCGGTGATCAGTGAGACCAGACATCCTTTGGCAGCCAGAATACCCGGTGTCGTCCAGGATTTGTACTGCAGTTCGAACTTGGAGGCGTCCGTGAAAGTCGGACCGACAGCCATCGGATAGTCAGTCTTGGCCAGAACGTCGGCAATCAGATGTCCTTCCGTGACATGTTCGAGTGTCATTTTCAGATCGAACTCACGTGCAATACGCACGGCGGTCAGGATATCGTTGGCCTGATGGGCATGGGCTTTCAGCGGAATCTCTTTCCGCATGACCGGCAGGAGTGATTCCATCTTGAAATCAAACGGCGGCATCTTGGACAGATCATCACCGGCCAGGTCTTTCTTCGCCATGTATTCCCTTGCCTTGAACAGCATTTCTCTCAGATGAGCGGCAGTGGACATACGGGCGAAATTGCCGCGGTCCTTGTAGCAGCGCTTGGGGTTTTCACCGAAGGCGCATTTCATCGCAACCGGATCCCTGACTACCATGTCGTCGACACAGATACCGGTCGTTTTGATTGCCAGCCAGGTTCCGCCCAGGGCATTGGCACTGCCCGGCCCGGTCGCAATTGTCGTGATACCGGCTCTGGCAGCTGTTTTGAAAGCCGGATCGAAAGGATTGACGCTGTCAATACCGCGCACCTGCGGGGAATTGATATCGCCGAGTTCATTGTAGTCGCTTCCTTCAAAACCGATTCCGGTGCCGGAGACACCAAGATGGGAATGGGCGTCGATCATACCGGGATAGACATCCTTCCCTTCCGCTTCGAAAACTTCCGCGTCATCTGTCAGGTCAGTTCCGACAGCCGCGATTTTACCGTCTTTGACAAGAATGTCCCCGTAATACGGTTCCTTCTGTTCCAGATCGTGAATCAGTCCGTTTCTGATGAGTAACATATTCATTTTCTCCTTAACCAAAAGGATAACAGAAAACCGCCGGGAAACCGGAAAAAAAGCACATTACTGTGCTTTGTTCATTTCGTAGAGAATCTTGAGTCCCTTGTAAGCGATATCGGGATCATATTCGTCGATTACATCTGTCTCGTTGGCAATCACCTTGCCGAGGCCGCCGGTGGCAATGACACGGCAGTCAGGATCGCCGAGTTCCTCTTTCATTCTGCGGATGATATATTCCACCGATCCGATATAGCCGTAAACGACACCGGCCTGGATGCCATGGACTGTGTTGGTTCCAAGGATCGATGCCGGCTTGACGATTTCAACTTCCGGCAGCTTGGCAGTGCCGCCGATCAGGGCATGCAGAGCTGTTTCCAGACCCGGCAGGATCACGACGTATTTGAACTCGCCCTTCGGACTGACATAGTCAAATGTCGTAGCGGTGCCGAAGTCGACGACGATGGCTGAGCGGTGAAACGTATGCCATGCCCAGGCAGTGTTGACGATCCGGTCAGCGCCGACTGACGAAGGTGATTCCGCGCAGAGAGTAATGCCGTTCTTCAGTGTATGGTCAACAATGATCGGCCGCTTGTGCACGTATTTGATAATGGCTGAGGTCAGGGCATACATCAGTTTCGGCACGACGGAAGAAATGATGACATCCTCGATATCGTCCAGTGTGATCTGCGCCTGGTACATGAAAGTCATGATGAATGAACCGTATTCATCCGATGTTCTTGTCGTTTTGGTCATCAGGCGGTAGCGGCCGATGATGCGGTCACCATCCATCACACCCAGAGCGATATTCGTATTTCCCACATCAATTGTCAGTAACATATTCTTTTCATCCTTTCAGACAGTATTTCAGAATCTCTTCAGCAGTTTCTTCCTTGGAAAGCAGACCGAGCGCCTCCTCCGCGTCCGGCGACAGAATTGTCACGATATTGGTATCTACACCAAAGCCGGCACCTTTGTCGGCAATACTGTTGGCGATGATGAAGTCGGTATTCTTGGCCAGCAGTTTTTCCCGTGCATTGGCCAGAAGGTTTTCCGTTTCCATTGCGAAGCCGATCAGCACCTGCCCTTCCTTCTTGGCGGCGCCGAGAGCTTTGAGAATATCTTTGGTCCGCTTCAGCGGAATGCCAAGATCACCGTCGCTCTTTTTGATCTTCTGCTCAGCTTTTGTGATCGGTGTGTAGTCGGCTACGGCGGCTGCCATGATAATAACATCCTGTTCATTCTGGCGGGAAAGGACCGCTTCCGCCATATCGGCAGCGCTTGTCACGGAAACAAAGTCGACGCCGACGGGTCTGGCAAGGGTGCACTGGCCGCTGACGAGCGTGACTTCAGCACCGAGATTTCGTGCCGCTCTGGCCAGTTCATAACCCATTTTGCCGGAAGAATGATTGGTGATATAGCGCACCGGGTCGATTTCCTCACGGGTCGGACCGGCTGTCACGAGAACTTTTTTGCCGCTCAGCCAGCGGTCATCTTCGACAATAGCACTGATCGCGTCCATGATTTCGGAAGGTTCCGGCATCCGGCCGCTTCCGGTATCACCGCAGGCCAGATAGCCCGCGGAGGAATTCATGACGTGCATTCCGTAATGCCGGCACTTTTCTATATTGTCCTGGGTAACCGGATTATTGAGCATATGCGTGTTCATGGCCGGAACGATCAGTTTCGGACACTCGGCTGCCAGGAAGGTCGTCGTCAGCATGTCATCGGCAATGCCATGGGCAACCTTGGCAATGATATTGGCGGTCGCCGGCGCGATCACGAAGACATCCGCTTTTTTCGCAAGTGAAACATGATGAACATCCGGCTGGAAATCAATAGCGAACATATCGGTGATGACCCGCTGAGCGCTCAGTGTCTGAAAGGTCAGCGGCGTGATGAACTGCTCCGCTTCCTTCGTCATTAGCACATGCACTTCATTGTCTGCCTTTTTCAGACTTGAAACAAGCGAAGCGATCTTGTATGCGGCAATACCGCCGGTCACTCCGACCAGGATACATTTGTTTTTCATATTGTTATATCTCCTGTCATCCATTATAGCATCTGCCGTATGCTAAAATGTCAATAGCAGATACGGAGGTATCCGATTATGAAAGATTCCCTGCTTGTCATTTCCGATATTCACGGTGCCCTTTCGGGGGTTGAGCTTGTCCGCAGCGCTCTGCAGTATCATGACTGCCATGAGATTCTCTGCCTGGGTGACGTTCTTTATCACGGGCCGCGCAACGACGTGCCGGCTGACTATGCGCCGAAACAGGTAATTGAGATCATGAATGGTCTGAAAGATCAGATCACGGCGGTGCGGGGCAACTGTGAAGCGGAAGTCGATCAGATGGTTCTCGATTTTCCTGTCACAGCTGATTACAATGTCCTCTTCTATCACGGTCACCGTATTTTCATGAGCCACGGCCATGTCTACGGTCCTGATCATCTGCCCAAGCTGCCGGCCGGCACGATGTTTGTGAGCGGCCATACCCATATTCCCACCGCATATGAAAAAGACGGCCTGCTTTTATGCAATCCGGGATCTGTGTCCCTGCCTAAAAACGGCCATCCGAAATCTTATGCCATTATCGATGAAAGCGGCTTTACCGTATATACCGCGGACCATCAGGTCTATATGCATACCGACTGGTTATAATTCATACAGTCAGACGGTATTTCATTCCGGTTCTTCCAGCAAAGCGGCAATCTCAGCAAGATCAGCCGCGAAGTATACGTCCGCAATTTCTTCCCTGCGCAGGAAGCCCTTTTCCATCATCATCTGAAACTGCTGACGGAGCGGTTCATAATAGCCGTCCGTATTGACAAAGATGCAGGGATTGCGGTGCAGTCTGAGACGGCTGGCACTGATTGCTTCGGAGATTTCCTCCAGCGTCCCCGGACCGCCCGGCAGAGCGATATAGGCATCGCCGAGTTCCAGCATCTTCTTTCTTCTTGACGCCATATCCTCAGTGATGATCAGTTCATTCAGATCGTTTCGGTTCCGGCCGGAACGAATCATGAATTCCGGCATGACACCGATCACTTTACCGCCGTTGTTTCTGACGGCTTCCGCCAGGATATTCATCAGACCAAGACCGGCACCGCCGTAAACCAGCGTGTGACCGTGCAGTGCGATCCAGACACCGAGATCGTTCGCAAGTCTGCCGTATTTTTCATCATTGCCATGGGATGAGCCAAGATATACCGTAATTTTCATGTTTTCATTATAAAGAAAATCCTTCCTGCCAGGAAGGATTTGTTATTATTTCAGGAGCCGCTTCCGTAAGCCGGAGCGCTTTCCGTATATGTCAGCCATTCGCCGTCACTCGGCAGCCAGTGCTCCTGGTCGATACGGTACCAGGTGTAGCCTTCGCCTTCCGCGATTTCAAATACCGGATAGGTCGTGCCCTCCAGACTGTTGCCGTCCGAATCATAGGCTGTTCCGGCTCCTTTGCGGATATTCAGTTCGGAGACATTGACCTTGACGGATCCGAGCTGTTTTTCATTTGTGTTGGTGGCATACAGTGTGTAGATATTGATTTCTTCGCCGGCTTCCAGCGCCTCCTTCAGATTGAGGATGCCGTATACACCGTTGTATTTGACATAGGCACGGCCATGATTCAGTTCGGTAGCGTCGGTGAAGATGAAATCAGTCACTTCATTGCCCATTTCGTCGATATAGCCCCAGCGGCCGTATTTCTTGACCGGCGCGTAGCCGTCCGAGAAACTGCCGGCACCGTGATAGGACCAGCTGATCTGGGTGCCGGTATTGGCAAAGACAAAGGCAGTGTCTTCGCTGGTCGCGATACGGTAATGACCGTTGATATAGGTGCCTTCCACATAGGAGCCGCGGGCGGTCACCGTGTCCATGATCACATTGCCGTAGATATCACAGAGCACATAGGACTGCGGATGGCACATCAGATCAACGACCGGTACGACCTGATTGCCCGGCAGTTCGCCGCCTTCATACGGTTCAAACAGCCATCCGTAAACCGGTGACTCTTCCGTGTAGATCGGCGCGGCGATGCCGAACTGGCCTTCCTGTATGCAGAAGAATGCCTGTCGTCTGTCGTCAAAATACGGATCGTAGGCAAACTGATCCAAAGTTGTCTCAGTGATTTCCTGATAATCGTCGGAATAATAGAAGCCTTTATTGGCCGCCGTATTGGCATAGCCGTAGACAAATGAGAAACTGCCGTCTTCATTCTGCAGACGGGCCGGCTGAATGCCCTGGGCATACGGTGTTGAATGAACGTTCACGTCAGCCGGACTGACTTCCTCACCATTGTAGTTATAAATGCCGTTGCGGCCGCTCTTCTCCACAATGATCGCATCGGTGTCATAACTGCCGCCCAGCCATTCCTGCGGATAGCCAATCCGCTCGAAATCGCCAAGAACGTGCAGAGTTCCGAAACGCGGGCTTTCATACAAAACCTCCGTTTTCGGAAACGGCACCATCGTCCTGGCTTTTTCAATATCCATACCCGGTTCGACGATCCAGAGTTTCAGGGTCTCTTCTTCAACGGGTTCCTCTTCCTCCACCGGCAGCGGTTTGACTTTCTTATCGCATCCTGCCAGCAGGAACACGGCCATCACCGCAAGCATGATTTTCTTCATATACGCACTTCCTTTTTTTAATACACATATTTTACCAGACTGCCGGACACAAAAGAACAGATTATGACATGAGAAAAACCGGTCCGCTCAATGGACCGGTTGCGGTTAAATGAAATCTGTCTGTCAGTCGAGGACACGGATGCAGTTGTAGCCCTGGGAAATGGCAGAAAAAAAACAACATTTGTTTTACAAATGAAAAAGACTGTCCGAAGACAGTCTCATACGCATCAATTCCGTCTGTATACTCAGCCGTTTTTCTTCTCGTTGGCCTTTTTCGCCTCGCGGTAAATACGGGCGTTTTCTTCTTTTTCTTTCTTTTCCTGCCGTTGCTGCTCTTCCAGCTGTTCTTTCAGAGCTGCTTCACGGGCTGCCTGAACACCGATCTCATGCGCTTTTTCAGCCGTCAGAGAGAACGGGTCAGCAACCGCGAACAACGCGATCAGCACACCGATCAGAAGGAAGACGCCGCTCATCAGATTGGTGAACATCAAAGCACCGACGACAGCCACAACAACGAGCACATACACAAGGGCCATTATAAGATCTGTTTTATTGTGACTCTGCTTGTACTCATTGTAATGATTGAGAGCATAACTGAATACAAAGGAGCCTCCAACCCAGCCAACTGCCAGCAGTAATACTTTTAAGACGATATCCATAACGACCTCCTGAAAAACACTCTTCTGATTATACCAACGGAGGCGTTTTCAGGCAACTATCCAAGCAGCTGTGACAGTAAATCGCCCAGTGATGCCAGATTTCCGGATGCCTTCTCACACAGCGTAGAGATGACTTTCTTTTCCAGAACGTTGCATTTGCGGTAGTTTTTGATCAGTGCCTTTTCCGCCGCGGAAAGCTTCATCGTATTTGAAGTTGTTGTCTTCTTCTTTGTTGTCGTCTTTTTGGAAGCGGCTGTGCCGGTCTTCTTTTTGGCGGTTGTTTTCTTCGTGCCTGAGGCAGCTGTCTTTTTCTTTACGGCTCTGGTAATCTCTTCCATGTGTTTTCTCCTGTCAGATATATTATCTTTTTCAAAAAAGGGGCTGTAACGAATAAGAAACAGTCAAAAAAGAAATAAAAGCGTCTGACCTATAAAGGACAGGCGCTTTTACTTGGTATAATTTGAGTATGCAA
>CADBEA010000049.1 GCA_902793635.1 uncultured Erysipelotrichaceae bacterium
CGCAGCAGACACCCTTGAGTTTGGCTAAGCCTTAGGGGTTACCACCCTTGGCTAGAGGTACTTTTCAACCTCCGAGATATGTGCCATGCCCGGCACACAACTGAAAAACCGCTCAGCTGAGCGGTTTTAATCGATCTGTTTACCAGATATTGACTCTGTCTTCCGGTTCCTGCATTTCCCGTTTCGTATAGATCGCCGGACTCAGCCTGCCTTCGAAGGTCAGACAGTTTTCGATCTTCTTTACGGCTTCCTCCTGGGAATACCCGATTTTGACAAGCATGTTTTCCAGCAGTTCGGTATAGGCTTCTTTCTTGAGTTTTCCATTGTCTGTCAACTGACTGTATTCAGCCGAATCTTCAAGAATCAGAGAACAGGAATCGATATAGATCACATTCCGGCTTGAATCCGAATAGTTTGCATTCAGACCGACATTGATCAGATCGCTCATGACATCATTAAACTCTGAGTGTACAAAATATTGTGTGAGAGCGTCGATACTGCTGATACCCTCAATGTGGTTCGTCATTTCCTCCAGCGGTGCGACACCGGCAGCGTCACGGCCTTCCCAGTCCATCAAAAGACCGTACAGATCCGTTACGAGTTTCTCGTCATGTGACTGAGGCTGCCCATTGACGAGCATGTTTTTCAGATCGTCATACAGCATGCCTGCAGCATCGCTCAGGATACCGCCATAACTCTGACCGGCCGGAATATCTGTTTTCAGGATGTCGTCCTTATTGTTATACAGATAAAAATCATCCTTGAGACTCGTCGGTGTATCGGCTGTGACATTTCATTCCAGGGAACTTAAAAGCCACGGCGTGCCGGTCGTACGGTCGACATTGTCCGCAGTCTCTGTTTCATCGGCAGCCGGGTCTGCCGGCGCCGCAGTGCATCCCAGAATAAAGAAGACACTGAGAGTGCTGACCAGCAGTTTTCTTTTCCAATCCTTCATATTATCTCCCTTTTTCCATTCAGATTCTGTGAATGCGCGACTCGTCGTAACGGTCCTGCTGTTTATTTTCTTCAGCCGGATAACCGATGGCTACGATGGCAAACGGACGCAGGGATTCATCGGTACCCAATACCGCAGCCACCGCGTCCATTCTGTCCGGCAGCGGTGCGATACCGCACCAGGTGGAGCCAAGTCCAAGGGCATCGGCTTCCAGAAGGATATGTTCGGTGGCAATGCTGAGGTCGATCTCGGCATAGTCTTTGAAACGAAGCTGATCTTCCCTTGTCCGGTAGCACGGTACGATGATCAGCGGCGCGTTCTTTGTAAAGCCGGCATAGGGACTTGTCTTCGCAAGTTCTTCAATTGTTTCTTTCTTTGTCACGACGTAGAATTCCCAGGGCTGCTGGTTGCCGGCACTCGGTGCCACCATGGCTGCTTTGAGAATCTGTGTTATTTTTTCGTCTTCGACTTTCTGTTCCGTGTAGCGGCGGATGCTGGTGCGATGGAAAATGCTTTTCATCTTCATTCCTCCGTTTCTGCTTCGATTTCTTTGATCGTGCATTCATTGCCCTGAATCAGAAAGGTTCTTTCACTTTTGCAGTGCGGACAGATTTTTCCGTATTTTACCGTTTCATATTCGCTGCGGCAGTCTTCGCAATAGGTGACGGCGGGAATGATTTCGATCTTCATGACCGCTTCCTGGAGCACCGGATGCTTTTTCTTGAAATAATCCCAGCAGTCAACGAAATAATCGTTGATGATACCGGATACTTCACCAATCTGCAGAGTCACGGATCCGATCTTCGTGATTCTGTTTTCTTCCGCCACTTCATCGAGGGTTTTGGCAACGTGGGTTACAATTCCTAATTCATGCATACTGTCAGTCGTTTTCTCTCCAGTTTCTGATTTCCTGATGCAGGTAATCGATCCAGGCCTGCATACCTTCGCCGGTCTTGGCAGACAGCGGGAAAACCCTGATATCGGGGTTCAGGCGTCTTGCCCTTTCGATGCACTTTTCCATATCGAAGTTGAAATACGGCAGCGCGTCGATCTTGGAAATGACCAAAGCATCGCTTGTTTCGAACATCAGCGGATATTTCAGCGGTTTGTCATCACCTTCTGTAATACTCAGAATCATGACATTCAATCCCGCCCCGGTATCGAACTCTGCCGGACAGATCAGATTGCCGATGTTTTCCAGCACAGCCAGGTCGACATCTTCATAACCCATGCCTTCCAGGCCTTCTCTTGTCATGCCGGCATCCATATGGCACATGCCGTCGGTATGGACCTGAACGGATCTCGCACCCCAGGAGGCGATTTTTTCGGCATCGACAGCGGAATCGATATCCGCTTCCAGAACGGCGATTCTCGTGTCCGGCATGCCTTTGATCGTGGCGCCGAGCAGCGTTGTCTTGCCGGAACCCGGTGAACTCATGAGATTGATCAGCAGAACACCGGCTTTCTTCATTTCCGCCCGCAGTCTGTCGGCATCTCGGTCATTGGAATCGGTCACGCTTTTATGCAGCTCGATGACTTTCATGCTTCGTTCCTCCATGTTTCAATACGGTCGATCAGCCAGGTTTCAAATGCTTCCAGGCCATCCCCCTTCAGGGCACTGACCGGGAAGAATTCCATATCTGGATTCAGTTTCCGGACATAGGACTTGCAGCGTTCGATATCGAAATCGAATACCGGCGCGACATCGATTTTATTAATCAGCATGACATCGCTGACGGTGAACATCAGCGGATACTTCAGCGGTTTGTCATCGCCTTCCGGCACGCTGAGGATCATCATCCGCAGAGCCGAACCGACGTCAAATTCCGCCGGGCAGACCAGATTGCCGATGTTCTCAAGAAAGACAACATCCAGACCGTCGATACCAAGGCCGTCAAGACCTCTGGCAGTCATATCGGCATCCATATGGCACAGACCGCCGGAATGCAGCTGAATAACTCTGACGCCGAGCTTTGAAATCGTTTCGGCATCGACCGAAGAATCCACATCCGCTTCCATGACACCGATGCGGTATTTCTCTTTCAGGGCATTGATCACGTGGGTAAGAACGGTCGTCTTTCCGGCTCCCGGTGAACCCATCAGATTGATGAAATAGACTTTCTTTTCTTTCAGTTTTTCTCTCAGTTTCGCCGCTTCAAGATCATTGTCAGCCGTGATTCTTTCTTTAGTTTCAAGTATTTCGTACATATTCTTTATCCTTTTAACACTCTTAATATATTTTACAGAATGACAGAGTTTCTCTCAATCATTGTAACAGCAAAGAGAAAAGGATCTTCCATGAAGATCCTAGTAACATGCGATATTCGCGTCTGTGCGCGATTCCGTGCCGCCGACCAGCACACCGTTTTCCAGACGGATAATAATTTCACCGCGTCCGAATCCGGTCCGGCTGTCCATGACTTTCACGTCATGCCCGCGGGCAGTCAGGCCGGCAATGATTTCCTCGCCTGCTTCCTTTTCAATGGACAGACTTCCGTCTCTGTTCCACTGCCAGCGCGGCGCATCCAGTGCCATCTGGGGATTCATATGGAAATCGATCATATTGGTCACGACCTGCAGATGTCCCTGCGGCTGCATATAGCCGCCCATGACGCCAAAGGGTCCTACCGCTTTATTGTCTTTGGTCAGGAAACCGGGAATGATCGTATGGTATGTCTTCTTGTGCGGTGCCAGCACATTGACATGATTTTCGTCCAGTGAGAAATCCGCGCCTCTGTTCTGCAGTGCGACGCCGTATCCTTCCAGCACAATACCGGAACCGAAACCCATGTAATTGGACTGGATATAGGACACCATATTGCCTTCTCCATCCGCTGTGCAAAGATAAACCGTGCCGCTGCCCGGCAGATCAATCGGTCCGTAGTTCTTCGCGGTATCACCGATTTCCTTCGCTCTTCTTTCACCGTACTGCGGTTTCAGGAATTCATGATAGTCAACCCTCATCCTGTCCGGATCGCTGACATATTCAAACGCATCCGCGAAAGCCAGTTTCATTGCTTCGATTTCCGTATGGTATGTTTCGGCATTTTCTTTTTCCGACAGTTCGAATTCCTTGAGGGTATTCAATGCCATCAATGCCGCGATACCCTGGCCGTTGGGCGGGATCTCATGCACGTCATAGCCGTGATAATGCACGGAAATCGGATCGACCCACTGACATTCGTACTCTGCCAGATCGCGTTTGCTGAAATAGCCGCCGTTTGCTGTCGACTGTCTGACAAACTGATCCGCGATCTCACCTTTATAGAAGGCATCGGTGTTGGTTTCCGCCAGCAGACGCAGGGTTCTGGCATGATTCTTCAGGGTCACCATTTCGCCGAAATGATAGGATTCCCCGTTCTTTGTGAAGGTTCTGAACCATTCGTCAAATTCCGGCTTGCCGTCGAATCTCTCATGAAAGATCGACGTGCTTCTCTCCCACATCTTCGCCAGCAGCGGTGAAAGCGGATAGCCTTCCTCGGCATAGGCAATGGCCGGTGCCAGGACTTCCGCCAGGGAAAGATTGCCAAACCGTTCGATCAGTGCCTGCCAGCCTTTGACAGCTCCCGGCACCATGACCGGTATCCAGCCATGGGTCGGCATTTTGTCACCTTCCACCCGCTTTCTGACATCTTCCAGCGTGATATCATACGGTGAATAACCGGACGCATTCAGACCATACAGCTGATCTTTCATCCATACCAGCGCGAAGGCATCTGAGCCAAGACCGTTGGCCGTCGGTTCGACGACCGTCAAAGCCGCAGCCGTGGCAACTGCCGCATCAACTGCGTTGCCGCCCTTCTTCAGAATCTCCAGACCGGCGGCGGAAGCCAGGGCACTGCCGGTCGCCACCATGCCGTTGCGGGCCGTGATGCAATAACGGTTGGATGCGTAATTCTGTTTCAGTTCGTCAAATTTCATCATAATATCTTTCTCACTTACCACTCATTATGACCAATGCGGCGGATTATTTGTATTGATATGCAATCACGGCAGTACGACGGTTGTCGTAACCGGTCCGGTTTTTTCATGTTCGGCAATGATTTCAACTGTATCGCCTTCGTTGCCGCTGATGATCCATGTCAGTTTCTTTACTGCCGGATTCTCTCCGTAGGTTGAGATGTTGCTGCCGTAGCCATAGCCGCTGGAAACGGCTGCGAAGCCACCCAGACCGGCAATTTCCTGATCGCCGCTGAGAACCTTGCAGCCATCCAGCCGCAGTGTTACAGGCCGGTCAAACTTCAGCTGCTTTGCCCGGTTTGTCAGCCAGGTGGACAGATAACCGCTGTTATACAGTGATGTTTCAAGACGGTAAACATGGTCCGCTTCCTTTATGACCTTCACATCAGAGAAACGCAGAGACGGCAGTGTTCTGGCAAAACGGACAGTGAAATCGAGAATCTTGTTCAGTTCAGGCGCCAGGAATGAAGCGGGTGGATTCTGGGCGGTGAACTTATGATCGATGCCACCGATTTCCACTTCACCGAGCTGCGGATGTTCAAATACCTGCCAGTCCATCAGTGCTTCCGGTGCGTTGGCACGGATCCACTGCTCCACCTTGAGGCGCTTTTCTTTTTCTTTCTTTTCGTCTTCCTCGTGATTGGTCAGATCTTCCATCTCACAGCCGGCCTGTACTTCGATATTCCAGATTTCCATGGTCAGTGCCGGAATGCCGCGGTTAAGATAGCACCAGTCATCGAAAGCCCCGGCGTCATAATGCTGCTCGTCTTCGGCAAAGGTATCAAACAGATTGAATTCCGGATAGTTCAGCTTGTGATCCGCCAGGCGGCTGATCGTATGATACTGCTTCATGTCACCGGCATCCGCTTTCTTTTCCGGCATCGTGCCGGGCGGATAGAACAGCACGCCGCCGGAAGTATGCATGGTCAGCACAGCGCAGATATTCTTATGGGAAATGATGAAGTCGGCCATCGTTTTTGTTTCGGTATGATCCAGCGGATAGTCACCGGCTCCGTTCTGCAGTCCTTCCGGCTGCCAGCAGACCGGGAAATTGCGGTTGAAGTCCATGCCGTAGCGGTACTTCATGCCGGGAATGCTCACACCGTCAAAAGAAGGAACGAGACCTTCCGTATAAACACCGTAGAAGTCACCTTCCGTATCGTCCGCTTCCCGGCGGACCATCTGGAAGCTGCTTCCGTCCAGTTTCTTCCAGGCGCCATACGGTTCCTTACGGCGCATCATCAGGATCTTATGATCACCATTGATATCTTCCGCCTGGAAACCATCCTTCTGTTTCGGCGGATAGATCTCATTGATCGAACGTACACTGTATGGTGTTTTCAGATATTCTTCCGTTCCATCCGGCGAAATACGCGGAATGAAATAGAATACCTGGTTCTGCAGCAGTTTTGCTACCTGTTCCTCTTCATGGGAGGAAAGCAGGGTATCGATCACATATACACAGGCCATCGATCCGGAAATCTCACCGGCGTGTGTGCATCCGTCCATATAAAAGGCAGGTCTGTCTTCCTTGAGTCCTTCCGAAATCGTGACACCGTAGATATTGCGGCCTTCATTTGTTTTCGAGAGCACCTCGAGTTTCATCAGGGACGGATATGTTTCCGCCATTTTCTGCAGAAACTCCTCCATCTCCGCATAATTCCAGTAATGATCGTACTGATATGTCTGTCTCATGGTGAATTCCTTTCTTTTCAAAACTTTATTTATACAAAAGTGTACCATTTCTGCCCGGCAGATATGAAAAAAAGGCATCTGTATCTGATGCCTTCCGCAGAAATGCTTATTCGATGCCGAGATATTTATAATCTCTGTCTTCGATGGCTTCCTTGATCACCGCTTCGTCAACATCCTTGCTGAGGGTGATCACGGCTGTGCCGGCGGTATGGGATACTTCCGCGTTTTCAATGCCATCGATCTTCAGCAGTGCCTTTTTCACGCTTGCTTCGCAGTGTTCGCACATCATGCCTTCAATTTTAACTGTCTTTG
The DNA here is from genome assembly GCA_902793635.1 of uncultured Erysipelotrichaceae bacterium. GTDB lineage: Bacteria > Bacillota_I > Bacilli_A > Erysipelotrichales > Erysipelotrichaceae > Bulleidia. Next base: position 6,923 of record CADBEA010000049.1, read on the forward strand.
TCATCTCGTTGTTTTCTCCTTCTATGCCTATATAAGTATAATCCGCATCTTCGATTGCTTCTCTGATCAATTGCGGATCAATATCCTTCTCGGTTACAATGACCGCTGTTCCTTTTGTATGATCGGCTTTCGCTTCCCGGATGCCGTCGATCTTTTCAAGTGCTTTCTTCACCCTTGCCTCGCAGTGTTCGCACATCATGCCTTCGATCAGCAGTGTTTCCGTCTTTGTTTCTGCTGTTTCCTGCGGCACGACGCTTTCCGTATCCGGCAGTGCCCGGTGTTTCAAAGGCCTGTCGTGTGAAGCGTCATGCATGTTGAACAGATTGAGCCGCAGTGCGTTCATGCATACCGTGAAGCTGGAAAGGCTCATCGCCGCCGCACCGATCATCGGACTCATCTGGATCCTGAACAGACCGGCTGCCAGCGGTATGCAGATCAGATTGTAGAAGAAAGCCCAGAACAGGTTTTCATGAATATTACGCAGGGTCGCCCGGGACAGACGGATCGCCGCAGCCACGTCAGAAAGTCTTGAATTCATCAGAACGATATCAGCACTGTCAATGGCGACATCTGTTCCGGCACCAATGGCGATACCGGTATCCGCCCGCATCAGCGCCGGCGCGTCGTTGATGCCGTCACCGACCATAGCGACCTTGCCGCGTTCCTGCAGTGAACGGATCACTGCTTCTTTGCCGTCCGGCAACACACCGGCAATGACTTTATCGACACCGGCCTGTCTGCCGATAGCTTTCGCTGTTTTTTCGTTGTCACCGGTCAGCATGACAACTTCAATGCCCATGTTCTGCAGTTCCCTGATTGCGGAAGCCGAATCATCCTTGATGACATCCGCGACAGCGATGACACCGGCCAGCTGATCATCACAGGCAAAATACAGCGGTGTCTTGCCCTGCTCGGACAGCGCGTCACTCTGTTTGCGGATTTCTGATGGAATCTGACAGAGAGTTGAAATATAGCGGTAGCTGCCGCCGGAGATCTTCCGGCCCTGGTAAATTCCTTCCAGTCCTTTGCCGGCAATCGCTTTGAAATCCGTGATTTCTTCTTTCGCAAGACCATCCTGTTCCGCTCTTGCCACGATTGCCCTTGCCAGCGGATGTTCAGACTTCTGTTCCAGCAGGTTGGCTGTCTGCAGCAGGGATTCTTCGCTGTAGCCTGCCGCCGGAATGATATCCGTGACAGCCGGCTGACCGGAAGTGATCGTACCGGTCTTATCCAGAGCGGCAATCTGCACCCGGCCCGCACTTTCCAGTGCTTCACTTGTTTTGAAGAGCACACCATTTTTGGCACCCATGCCATTACCGACCATGATGGCGACCGGTGTCGCAAGACCAAGCGCGCAGGGGCAGGAAATGACCAGCACGGAAATCGCCCGGGCCAGAGCGAAGGACAGTGTCTGTCCCGCCAGCAGCCAGCCGACCATGACAACCGCCGCAATGGCGATGACAGCCGGCACGAAGATACCGGAAACAGTGTCAGCGATCTTGGCAATCGGTGCCTTGGTCGCCGCCGCATCAGAGACCATCTGAATGATCTGTGACAGTGTCGTGTCTTCTCCGACTCTCGTTGCCCGGCATTTCAGATAACCGGATGTATTGATCGTGGCGGCACTGACTTTGTCATCAGCACTCTTGTCAACCGGAATGGATTCACCGGTCAGTGCAGCCTCATTGACAGCGCTGTTTCCTTCTATGACAATGCCGTCCACCGGAATGCTTTCACCGGGTCTGACAATAAAGATATCGCCGGTCTTCACGTCCTCGATATCAACTTCCTGTTCAATCCCTTCGATTTCCAGAACGGCTGTCTTCGGCGCCAGTTTCATCAGACTCTTCAGTGCGTCTGTGGTACGTCCCTTGGACATCGCTTCGAGCATTTTACCGACTGTGATCAATGCCGGAATCATGGCTGCCGATTCGAAATACAGCTGCTTATGATACAGTTCCATCAGGTCAGCATTGGCGGCACCGTTTGTAATCATGCCGCACATTTCATAGAAAACAAATGTACTCCAGGCAAACGACACCGAAGAGCCAAGTGCGACCAGAGTGTCCATATTCGGAGCACCGTGCATCAGCGAACTGAAACCGGACGTGAAGAATTTATGATTGATAATCATGACGATGATCGCCAGCAGCATCTGGGTCAGTGTCAGACCGAGATGATTATGGACAAAATACGCCGGCAGCGGCAGCCCCAGCATGTTGTGGCCCATCGTGATATACATCAGAACCAGCAGGAAACCGACCGACAGCAGCAGTCTTCTTTTCAGTTTCGGTGTTTCGCGGTCAACCAGGGCATCTTCTTCAGCAGCCAGTTTGGATGCTTTTTTCTGTGCTCCTTTCGGGGAAGCACCGTAGCCGGCATTTTCCACCGCCCGGATAATATCCGCCTCAGAGGCATCACCTTCCACACCCATTGAATTGGTCAGCAGACTGACCGAGCAGGATGTTACCCCCGGCACTTTACTGACCGCCTTTTCCACTCTTGCCTGACAGGCAGCACAGCTCATTCCTGTCACAATATACTGTTCCATACAAAGCCTCTTTTCTACTTCATCAACTTCTGCAGGACATTGACAAGCTCGTCGATTGTCTCATCATTGCCCTCTCTGATGTCTTCCGCCACACAGCTGCGGATATGACAGCCCAGCAGTTCCTTATTAAAACTGTTCAAGGCGCTCTGCACGGCCGAAACCTGGATCAGAATATCCGGGCAGTAGATATTCTCTTCCACCATCTTTTCAATGCCGCGGATCTGGCCTTCCGCTTTTTTCAGTCTGGCCAGCAGTTTTTTCTGTTCTTCCGCGCTGCGTTCCTTATGTCTTGTGCCGCAATGCGGGCAGTTCTTCTCACTCATATACACTCCATACCCCCTGGGGGTATAATTTCCATTAACAATATATACCCCCTCGGGGTATCCGTCAACTGTCATGCCAAAGAAAAAGACCCCTTCAAAGAGGTCTTTTCCCATAATATATGGTCTGATAGAAGGATTACCTGCGGATGGCGATAATGGTTTCGTAAGGTCTCAGAGCCATATGATTCTGCAATGTCACATCGCTGTAGTTGCCCAAGAGCACTTCATAGCCGCTCAGATCCAGATCGATTTCCGTATCTTCCGCGAAGAAGTTGTTGATACATACCAGCGTCTCATCCTTATACCGTCTCTCATAGGCGAAGACTTTTTCATGGTCTTCCAGCACAGGTACGAAGAGGCCTTCCTGAACAACCGGCATTTCCTTGCGCATTCTGATCAGTTTCTGATAGAAGGCGAAGATGGAATCCGGATCCTGCAGGGTCTTCTTCACATTGATCCGCTTGTAGCTTTCGGCGCTCTGCAGCCATGGCTTCACATCGGAGAAGCCGCCGTTTTCACTGTCATCCCACTGCATCGGCGTACGGGCGTTGTCACGGGATCTTTCCTGCAGAATATGCAGTACTTCTTCCTCCGGCAGTCCCTTGTCGAGCAGCACCTTGTAGATATTGGTGCTTTCAACATCGACATACTGGCTGATATCAGTGAAGTAGGCATTGGTCATGCCGATTTCCTCACCCTGGTAGATATACGGTGTGCCTCTCAGCATATGGATGGCAGCTGCCAGCATCTTGCCGCTTTCCTTGTGGAATTCTTTGTCATTTCCGAAACGGGAGATGGAACGCGGCTGGTCGTGGCAGTTCCAGAACAGGGCATTCCAGGCGTTGGCTTCCTGCATGCCGAGCTGCCATTTGGTCAGCAGTCCTTTCAGGGCCATGAAATCAGCGTCCTGCAGTTCCCACTTCATCTGGTTCTTGTAGTCGACCTTCAGATGGTGGAACGAGAAGACCATATCCAGTTCATGGCTGTCTTCACCGGCATATCCTGCACAGTTTTCAATCGTTGTGGAACTCATTTCACCGACGGTGAGATGATCTTCATCCTGACCGAAACTGGTTCTGTTCAGTTCCTTCAGGTATTCATGTTCCATTGGTCCGTCGGTATAGAACTGACGGCCGTCATAGTTGTTCGGATCATCCTCATAGGACCACTTGGAAATCAGGTTGATGACATCGAAACGGAAGCCATGCACACCCTTTTCACGCCAGTAGTTGACGATATCCGCACATTCTTTTCTGACTTCGGGATTGGTCCAGTCAAGATCCGCCTGGGTCACATCAAACAGATGCAGATACCATTCATCGAATTTCTCGACATATTCCCAGGCGCTGCCGGCAAACTTCGATTCCCAGTTATTCGGCGGCACACCCGGTGCCTTTCCCTTTTTCCAGATATAGTAGTTCTTGTATTTTTCCTCACCGGCCAGAGCTCTCTTGAACCATTCATGTTCGGTGGAAGTATGGTTGAACACCATGTCGAACATGATATCGATGCCGCGCTTCTTGGCTTCTCTGACAAGATCTTCAAAATCTTCCATTGTGCCGTAGCGGGGATCGAACTGCCGGTAGTCGGCAACATCATACCCGTTGTCTTTCTGCGGTGAAACGATCATCGGATTAAACCAGATATAATTGATTCCCAGCTCCTGAAGATAATCCAGGTGTTCAATTACACCGCGGATATCTCCCCAGCCGTCATGGTTGGTATCCTGAAATGATTTCGGGTAGATCTGATAAACAATTTTATCTTTTTTTGTCATGAGGCACCTCCTCAGTTTAATTTTACTACGTCTTTTTCTTTTGCGGAAACGGTGCCTGTCTTCAGCAGTTCAACAGCTGTTCCGTCTGTGAAGATGACCGGAGTGACAACCTGCTTGCCCTGGGAACGGATGTAATCCAGGTCCACCTCAGTCAGCAGATCGCCCTGTTTGACGATGTCACCCTGCTTGACACACGGTTTGAAGCCCTTGCCGTCAAGTTCAACTGTGTCCATGCCGATATGGATCAGCACTTCTTTGCCGTTGGCTGCTTTGATGCCATATGCATGGCCTGTCGGGAATGCTACGGTGATTTCACCGGAGAACGGTGCATATACTTTTCCTTCCGTCGGATCGATGGCGATACCGTCACCCATTGCTTTGGAAGAGAATACCTGGTCCTGTACTTCTGTAACCGGCATGACTTTACCGGCTACCGGTGCTGCAAATGTTTCATTCTTCTGCTCTTCTGTGAAAGCTGCGGCCTTGGCTGCCTGAGCAGCTTCTTCAGCGGCTGCTTCAGCGGCAGCTTCAGCTTCTTCAGAATACAGTTCGCCTGTTTCCGGGTTGATCTTGCCTCTGCCGATCATGACAGTCAGAATAAACGGAACAACCAGAGCTACCAGCATGGCGATTGCGAAGATCAGCATGAACTGCGGGAAGATCGAGATAATGCCAGGCAGACCGCCGACACCGATGGAAGCGGCTGTTACGCCGAACAGTGTGGAGATGATGGCAGCCAGGCAGGAACCTGTCATAGCGCAGTAGAACGGCCACTGATATTTCAGGTTGATACCGAACATAGCCGGTTCTGTGACACCCAGCCAGCAGGAGATCATCGAAGGATAGTTGACTTCCTGAGCCTTGACATTCTTCTTCTGCAGATAAGACATACCAGCAACGGCAGCACCCTGAGCGATATTGGACAGAGCGATCATCGGCCAGAGCATTGTGCCGCCTGTGGAGTTGATCAGCTGCAGGTCAATCGCATTGGACATGTGGTGCAGACCTGTGATAACCAGCGGTGCATAGAAGAAACCGAAGATAGCGCCGAAGAGAACTCGGAAGTTTCCAGAGATACCGGCCATGACGAATGCGGATACCCATTCACCGACCTTCCAGCCGATCGGGCCGAGGACGAAGTGAGCAGCCATGACAGCCAGCAGCAGTGAGCAGAACGGAACCAGAATCATCTGCAGAACCTGCGGAACGATCTTCTTGAAGAATCTCTCAAGGTAAGTCAGTGTGAAGGCAGCCAGAATCGCCGGGATAACCTGAGCCTGGTAACCGATCATACGGAAGCTTGCGAATCCGAAGTTCCATACATAGTTCGGAGCCCATGCGTCTGCAGCCATGCCCGGAACGCCGTAAGCGTTGACCAGCTGGCCGGAGATCAGTGTCAGACCAAGAACGATACCGAGCATCGGAGTGCCGCCCATCTTTCTCTGTACAGACCAGCAGATACCTACCGGAATACCTGTATGGAAGACAGCTTCACCGATGATCCACAGGAATTTGTCGAGACCTGCCAGGAATGTGCCATCCTGCAGAACGACAGCAGTTTCAAGAATGTTACGGAAGCCGAGAATCAAACCTCCGCAGATGATAGCCGGAATCAACGGTGCGAAGATTTCAGCGATGTTGGACATTACCTTCTGCAGCGGTGTCTGATTATCTTTCGCCGCATTCTTGGCCGCGTCCTTGGAAACGCCTTCGATACCGGCGATGGAGGTGAATTCCTTGTAGAAATCAGCGACTTCGTTGCCGATAATTACCTGGAACTGACCAGCCTGGGTGAATGTGCCCTTTACGGACGGAAGTGATTCGATCTTTTTGATGTTTGCTTTTTTTGGATCTGCGAGAACAAAACGCATTCTTGTGACGCAGTGTGTGATTGCATTGATGTTTTCCTTACCGCCTACATACTCAAGCAGCTTGGTCGCATCATCAGTGAATTTTGCCATACCATAATCCTTTCCACTTGTTTATACAAGTTCTGCACCTTCACTATATCACCTTGTTTAAACATGTCAACATAAAAATGAAAATTTGTTTAAACATGTTACAAAACGGCTGATTATGTCTACTGGTGGAGGAATTCAATTGTAGAATTATCAAACTTGTTTAAACGAGTTATTCTACCTATAATATACCATCCGTGCACGGGGTCCATCAATCTGTTTATTTTATTGTTTAAACAAGTGATTTTTACTATAATATAAGCAGAAGGAGATCATTTATGCCGCAGTCCAAATACGAACCGATTTACCGCAGCATAAAAGAAGACATTGAAACAGGAATCTATAAATACGGTGATTTTCTGCCCTCGGAAAATGAATACACCGTTCGTTTTGAGTGCACCCGGAACACTGTACGCAGGGCCCTTTCCCTGCTGACTTCCGAAGGTTATCTGCTTCCCCAGCACGGCCGCGGCGTCCAGGTCATCTACCGTCCCGATGACGGAAGATCGCTGTTCACCATCGGCGGTATTGAAAGCTTCGCGGAAGCGGCAGAACGATCCGGCCGCAAAACGACAACCAAGGTCGTCGTTTTCAAGCAGATCAAAGCCGACGAGAAGGTTAATCTGAGGACTGGCTTTGATATCGGCGAGGATCTGTATTATATCGAGCGTGTCCGCTATGTCGGCAAAAGAGCTGTCATCTTCGATACCAACTATTTTCTGATGTCGGAAACCCCGGGTCTGCAACCATCGATCGCGGCTTCTTCCATCTACCGTTATCTGGAGGGTACGCTTGGCATGACGATCACGACCAGCCGCCGGCGGGTCACCGCCCAGCAGGCGAGTGAGCGTGACAAGGAACTTCTGGACCTGAATCACTTTGACTTTGTCCTGTCTGTCGCCGGCCAGGTGTTCAACTCCCGCGGCGTGATGTTTGAATATACGGAATCAAGACACGTTCCGGATCAGGTTTGCTTCATTGAATCTGCCGTCCGACAGAAAGTATGAATCACATGCGGCATATGCCGCTTTTTTTTGTTGCTGTCCGTTGAAGGATCACAGAGTCTCCTCTACGCTTCCGAAATGACAGACACAAAGCAGATGTGAAGGTTTCTTCACATTTTTTATGCCCTCTGCTGATATAATGAATGTAGAAACACACAGCTTTTTCAGAACTCATAACAGAAACGGAGGAATAATTTACTATGAGCTTTCCAAAAGGTTTTTTATGGGGCGGCGCTACAGCTGCCAACCAGTATGAAGGCGGCTATCTGTCCGGCGGAAAAGGCCTGGCAGTCGCGGACACACTGACCGGCGGCGACGGCATCCACGGCATTCCGAGAAAGTTCTCCATCATTCTCCCGGACGGTACAAAAACAACGATCGGCGGACGTGAAGAGGTTCCGGCCGGTGCCAAGGCTTTTGTCGACCCGGATGTCTATTACCCCAGCCACGAAGCAACCGACTTCTATCATCATTGGAAAGAAGATATTGCCCTGTTTGCGGAAATGAACTGCAATGTCTTCCGTCTTTCCATCAACTGGACACGTATTTTCCCGAACGGTGACGACGAGACACCGAACGAGGAAGGTCTGCAGTTCTATGACAATGTATTCGATGAGTGCAAAAAGTACGGCATCGAACCGCTGGTAACCATTTATCATTTCGACTGCCCGCTGCATCTGGCCAACGAATATGACGGCTGGGTTTCCAGACACACAGTCGATGCGTTTGAAAGATACTGCCGCACAGTCTTCACAAGATACAAGGGCAAGGTTCATTACTGGCTGACGATCAACGAGATCAACATCAACACCAACTTCATGATGAACGGTGTTCATGAGCACATCTCCAACAAACAGAATGCCGAACAGTGCAGATGGCACCTGTTCGTAGGTTCCGCTCTGGCTGTCACGATCGGTCACGAAGTCGATCCGACAAACTTCATCGGTCTGATGATTGCCCATGGCGCAACTTATCCGTATTCCTGCAATCCGGAAGATGTCTTCTGCGAAATCACGACTGCCCATGATCAGAAATGGTTCTATGGCGACGTTCTCTGCCGCGGCTACTATCCGGCATACAAGGTCAAGCAGCTCGAGAGAGACGGCATCGTCATCAAGAAGGAACCGGGCGATGGCGAACTGCTGAAGAAGGGTGTTGTCGACTTCTACTCCTTCTCCTACTACAGTTCCGCAACCTATGCGGCTCATCCGGAAAAGATCAAGCAGGTCGAAGGCAACCAGGTCAGAGGTCTGCAGAATCCTTATCTGACAGCTTCTGAATGGGGTTGGACGATCGACCCGCTCGGACTGCGCATCAACCTCAACCAGATCTATGACAGATATCAGCTGCCGATGATGATCGTTGAAAACGGTCTCGGCGCGATCGATGTCAAGGAAGCGGACGGCTCTGTCCATGACAGCTACCGTATCGACTACATGCGCAAGCACATCCAGGTCATGAAGGATGCCATCGAGATCGACGGTGTCGACCTGCGCGGCTACATGCCATGGGGTCACATCGACCTCGTATCGGCAGGCACCGGTGAAATGAGAAAGCGTTACGGCTTCATCTATGTCGACAGAGACGATGACGGCAACGGCGACTTCTCGAGATCCAAAAAAGATTCCTTCTACTATATGCAGAAGGTTTACGGATCCAACGGCGAAGACCTCGAATAATCTGTATTCTGAAAGACGGTATGGCAAAAGCCATATCGTCTTTTTCTGGTGTGCCGGGCATGGCACATCTCCAGCTGGTGAAAGTCCAGCCACGGGTATTTACCGCCAAGTGTAGCGAAACTCAAGTCGAAAGCAG
>CADBEA010000050.1 GCA_902793635.1 uncultured Erysipelotrichaceae bacterium
GATCTGATAATGCCTATTTCGGCAGATAAGAAAAAGAGGTGTAACCTCAAGGTGCCTGATGAGCGATCATCATTTACCTATTCGTTACAGCCCCTTTTTGACAGATCAGTTCATGATTTTTCGGGAAAGATAGTACATCATTTCGGCGATTTTCTGACTGCTGACAGGGAAGCCGGCCTTGATCCATTCACGCATCATGCCGACTGTTCCGCTGGCGACATAGAGACTTATGAAGCGGGCGGCAGTCTCATCCGCAATATCACTGTGAGGAATATATCCGGAACAGAGATACTCCATCAGTTCGGCGGCGAAGATGTCACCGGCCTGTTCACTGAATAAAATCTGATAGACTCTTTTATTCTGTTTTACATCTTCAAAGAAGGCGGTTGTCTGCCTGAGAAGCTGTTCCTCGTCCTGTCGGTTGAGAATCTGAGGCGGTTTTGGAATGCGGTCCAGAATGTCCTGGATAATGTCTTTCAGCAGGTCGTCCGGATCCCGGTAATGTTTATAAAACGTGGAGCGATGGACGTCCGCCGTTTCACAGATGGCTGAAATCGAAATATCAGTCAGTTTCTGCTGTTCCATCAGTTCCAGCAATGCGTCTTTCAGCAATAGCTTTGTCATGCGCACGCGCCGGTTGTCTATTTTGTCTTTCCCACGCATCCTTCGGTTTATCTACATTTACAGTAATAATGTCGGTTTTAAAATAATATCAAAAATACTGTCTGTCGTAATGGCGACAAAGTGTAGTTTACAATTTACTGTATAGAAGGTCCGTCATCTATTCCCGATGAATCAAAAGAACAGATCGTAATGACGTGACCGTTTCAGTATTTTGTTATTTGAGATACAGATGGATAAAGGAGGTATTACAGAGGGCAATTACATTAAACAGCACTCTGAAAGAACTGATGGAAAACCCCGAGGCAGTCGCAATCCTTGAGAAGTATTCTCCTGGTTTCACAAAAAATCCGATGCTGAAGGTGGGCATGGGTTTTACCCTCGAAAAGTGCGTGAAATTCCCGTAGGCCAAAATGACAGAAGAACAGATCAAGGCATTTGAAGAAGATCTGAAAACACTCGGCTAAACCATAAATAGCAGCCATACCGTGATGAAACCATCACACGGCAATAACGATCCTGGACACAGACACAGCTGACTGTACTGATCCAGGTTTTTTTGCGCCAATCATCAAGGTCCAGTCAGACTGTTTGCCGTGTTTGTATAAACTGAAATGTAAGGCAGTTCAAGGCGCTCTTTTTTTAATATATAAGGTTGTGTTAAAATATATCATTATGAAAGTAATGATTGCGGCCGGTGGGACCGGCGGACATATTTATCCGGCTATGGCTCTGGCCGAAGTACTGCGGGAAAAGCATCCGGACTGTGAAATTGTCTTTTTCGGATCGCAGAACCATATGGAAGCGACCGTGATTCCGAATGCCGGCTATACGTTTTACGGACTGAAAATGAGCGGCATGACAAGAGGTGTCAGAGCCAAACTTCGTTCTGCTCTCTCTATGGTCAAAGGTGAGCGGTATTGCATGAAACTGCTCAGGGATCTGAAGCCGGATATCTGCGTCGGTTTCGGCAACTACATCAGCGTACCGCTGATCCGGGCAGCCCACCGTCTGCATATTCCGACGATGATCCACGAACAGAACAGCTTTGCCGGCAAAGCCAACCGCTTTGTCTCAGGTATCGCTGATGCGGTGGTGACCTGCTACGACAGCAACCGCCAGCAGATGCCGAAAGCCAATATCCGGCTGCTCGGCAATCCGGAAGCGACCCTGGCGGCCAGAACGGAATGGGATCCGCAGATCCTGCGTGATCTTGGCCTGGATCCGGCGATACCTTTTGTGGTATTCATGATGGGATCGCTCGGTTCTTCGACAGTATCCCGGGTGATCGATGGAGCCTGCGGCCTGTTTGATCCGACCTTCCAGGTCGTGATCGCGGCCGGCAAGGACAACGACTATACATTCCGCACACCTTCGGAGGGAAAGATCCGCATTGTACCGTATGTCGACGGCAAGGCGATGCTGAAGGGGTGCGCGCTGGCGGTGACCAGGGCAGGGGCGACGACGATGGCGGAAATCGGTGCCATCGGCTGTGCCTCGATCCTGATTCCCAGCCCTTATGTGCAGAACAACCACCAGGTGTACAACGCCCTCGAACTGGTCCGCAAGGACGCTGCTGTCATGATCGAGGAAAAGGATCTGACAGCCGAAAAACTGGCAGCGGAAGTCAACTGTCTGATGAATGACAGGGAACGCTGCCGATCGATCCGCGAACGTGCCTATGAGGCAGGCTGCCGCAGTGCTGCTGATGACATGATTCTGTGGATGGAGGATCTGATCAATGAATGATGATTTATATTTGAAACTGAAACGGCTGGCCGTCGTGGAAATGGATCAGCCTTTATCGAAAATGACAACGCTGCGTATCGGCGGTGTTGCGAAATATGTCGTATATCCGGATTCAGGCATTGCCCTGGATGCGGTCATTTCGCTTTTGAAGAAAGAAAATGTTCCGTGGAAGATCATCGGCAAAGGCTCTGATCTGCTTTGCTCGGATGATCCGTACAACGGTGTCATTATCCGTCTGGACAGACATTTCCGCAGTTACTATTTCACCGGCCAGCAGGTCATTGCCGAAGCGGGTGCTTCGATTATCGCCCTGTCGGTCGACGCTGCCAAAAACGCGCTTTCCGGACTGGAATTCGCCAGCGGCATTCCCGGCACGGTGGGCGGTGCGGTTTTCATGAACGCCGGTGCCTATAAAGCCAGCATGGCGGATATTCTCGACGAAGTGTTTGTCTACCGTGACGGACGGCTTGAATGGATCCCGGCCACTGACTGTGAACTGGCATACCGCAGCAGTATTTTCCAGAAGCACCGTGAATGGATCATCGTGGCCGCCAAGATGCATCTGCAGCCGAAGGACACGAAGGAGATCTTCGCCCTGATGGACGACCGCCGGGAAAGACGCATGAAGTCACAGCCGCTGGATCAGCCGAGCTGCGGCTCTGTTTTCCGCAACCCTGACAATATCAACGCCTGGCAGCTGATCGACGGTATCGGCTACCGCGGCAAGCGCAACGGCGGTGCGGTCGTCAGTGAAAAGCACTGCAATTTCATCCTCAATACCGACAATGCCACAGCCCGTGACTATCTTGACCTGGCCCATGATATTCAGCAGAAGGTCAAAGAGAAGTACGGCATTGAACTGCAGTTGGAAATGGAGCGATTCAATTGGCAAAACGAGTAGACGAAAACAGCAGAAACGATATTCCTGAAGGTGTGCAGCTTCTGTTTGACGAAAGGCATGAAGGAAGGATCAACCGTGAATACATGAATGCCAGACCCAGACTGTTCAGGATCGGTGTCCTGCTGGCAGCCATTCTCCTGTCGGGTCTGTATTTTCTGTTGCCGGACAGCCGTGTCCAGGGTGTTTCCTTTCACGGCAATCAATATCTGACTGACAGTTATGTCAAGGATATTTCCGGCATCCGGATCGGCAATCTGTTCTATCTGCCGCTGCCCTGGATCATTGAGCAGAAGCTGAACAGTGATCCGTTTATCGAAAGCAGTGAAGTCAGTCTGAAGAAGGGCAATATCATCGAGGTCAATGTCGTTGAAAAGAAGATCGTCGGCTACCGCTATGACGAAGACCCCGTGATCCTTTTCGCTGATCATTCGACGGTTCCGCTGAAAAGCGAATACCTGAATGTCATTGCCGAAGTGCCGCTGATCAAGGGCTTCTTTGAAAGCGAGCAGACAAGACTTCTCATCAAAGGCTTTGAAGATGTCGACAAGGAGATCATCAGTGAAATATCGGAGATCACCCAGTATGATCTTGGCTACGATGCCGAGGCGATCCTCGTTCTGATGCGCAACGGCGGCTACTTTATCGCTTCCTACCGCAGCCTGCCGCTGATCAATCAGTACAATGCCATCTATTCCCATCTGGAAAACCGGGACCTCTGCATTTTCGCGGATGACAATCTTTCCACGGCCTATGCCAAGGCATGTCCGTGGGATGAACCGGAAACGACCTTTGAATACTGGAAGGATGAAAACGGCGAACTGATCCGGAACACCTACGGCGATCCGGTCTATAAACACTATTACGTTCTTGAGGATTACAGCCCGGCGCTTGATGAGAAGGGCAATCCGATTCCGATTCCGCTCAATAACCGCGGTTTTGAGGACAAAGATCCTGACTTCCTGGAAAACTATGAAGCCGGATATTACAAGACCGGAAAACTGGTCATGCCGACGGAAGAAGAAAAGAAGGAAATGGAAAAGAAGAAGGAAGAGGAAGAAAAGAAGAAAAAGGAAGAAGAAGAGAAGAAGAAAGCTGAAGAAGGAGAACAGAATCCGGAAGAGAATGCTCAGGATGAAAACGGAGAAGAAGCTCCGGAAGAAAACGCCGGGCAGGAAGCTCCGGAAGAAAGCAGCGGGGAGGATGGAGAATGAAGAAATGGAAATATCTTCTGGCTGTCAGTATGCTTATCAGCGGACTGGGCGGCTGTGCGAATCCGCAAAGTAATACCGCGCTTCCGCAGCCTGAGGTCACGGAAGGGATCCGCGGCGAACAGTTCGGCATCGACAAAAACATCAATGAGGAAACGATCGATCAGTATCTGAACAGATCCGACAGCGTCTACCGCGATATGCGGATGCTGAAGGACGAAGCGGATTATGAGGCTATCGGCGGTGATTCCTGGCTGTCCGGTTATGTGGAAGGCTTCGAGATCGTTCCTTATCCATATCTGGTCAACGTCGAAGGCCTGCCACCGGAAGTCGGCAGTTCCTACAGCGGACCGACGCTTTTCACCCACAGTGAAAACGGCTATACAGCGAATTATGAGGAAGCGGAAAAGATCCTCGAAGACCTGTTTCCGAAAGACAAATACATCTTCCTGATGTGCGGCGGCGGCGGATACGCGGGCATGATGAAGAACATGCTGGTGGAACTGGGCTGGGATGCCGGTAAGATCTACAATACCGGCGGCTTCTGGTTCTATCATGGCGAACATGCCGTCTCTTTGAAACATGAGGAAAACGGTGAAGTCTATTATGACTTCCACAACGCACCGTATCACTATATCGATTTCACGGCACTGCATCCGGTGGACGGCTATGAAGCAACCGGCCGCAGTGGCGATCAGCAGACCCCCGGCAAGCCGGAAACACTGCTGGAGGAAATCACGGCTGAGCAGGTCATGGATCTGATCCATGAGCAGAAGACATTCGCGCTGTCGGTTTATCTGCCCGGCTGTATGACATGCGCTTCCTTCGCACCGGTCGCCAAAGAATATGCTGATGCCGGTCTGATCGATTTTTACGGCATGAACTACAATGACGCGAAAGAACTGTCCGACACGATCCGGGATATCCAGTACACGCCGTCGGTGATCCTGTTTGAAAACGGGGAAGTCAAGGCCGTACTGAGTCCTAACAAAGATGCCGATACGGCGTATTTCAAAAGCACCGGCAAATTATCCGAGTGGTTCCATGAACATGCCGGCACGGCTGTGATCAGCGGCAGTGAAACAAACGACGATACGGAATGTGAAGACGCCTGCCGGGTCGATTTCGGTCTCGAAGAAGAAAGCGAATGATGTAATACATACAATAACCATTATGGATTTGCTATAATGGTTTCGAATTGATAGGAGTAGAAAATATGACGGTTGAAAAGACGACAAATTACGGAAATATTTCAGTTTCCGAAGATGCGATCGCGTCTCTTGCCGGCGGTGTCATTACCGAATGCTACGGTGTTGTCGGCATGGCTTCCAAGCAGGTTCTGCGTGACGGCTGGGCCGAGCTTCTCAAAAAAGAGAATTATGCCCGCGGTGTAAAAGTCCGCAAAACAGAAAACGGTCTGCAGATCGATCTGTTCATTATTGTCAGTTTCGGTGTGAGAATTTCCGAAGTTGTTCAGGAAGCACAGAAGAAAGTCAAGTATGTGCTGGAAAAGACACTGTCCCAGGACATTGATTCCGTAAATGTCTTTGTTCAGGGTGTCAGAGCCATTCAGTAAGAGGAGGAGCCTGTGATGAATACTATTAACGGACAGGTTCTGAAGGCGATGCTGGAAAGCGGCTGCAATAACCTGAATAATAAAAAAAGCGAAGTTGACGCACTGAATGTTTTCCCGGTACCGGATGGTGATACCGGTACAAATATGTCCCTGACTTTCACCAACGGTATTTCGGAAGTCAGAAAGAGCGGCAGTGATTCTCTGCCGGTCGTTGCCAAGACACTTTCCCGCGGTCTTCTGATGGGTGCCCGCGGTAACTCCGGCGTTATTCTTTCCCAGATCTTCCGCGGTTTCTATCAGGCCGTGAAAGAAAAGGAAGAAGTCTCGATTCCGGAATTCGCCGAAGCGCTTGCCAACGGTTCAAGACTTGCCTACAAAGCAGTCATGCGTCCGGTCGAAGGCACGATTCTTACCGTGATCAGAGAGGCTTCCGAAGCCGGTACAGCCTTTGCTGAAGCAAATCCCGAAGCTGACTATCAGGCTTATATGAACTGTGTGTGCGAGGCTGCCAATACGTCTCTGCAGCACACACCGGAACTGCTTCCGGTACTGAAGGAAGCACATGTCGTCGACTCCGGCGGCAGCGGTCTGCTGGCTGTTCTGGAAGGCTTCAAGGCATATCTTGACGGCAATCCGATCGCCGAAGGCACCGTGACGGAAGTTCAGAAAGAAGAGAAGAATGAAAAGGCAAGCGGCTACCGCACCGAATTTATTCTGAATCTGAGCAGCCAGGGCAAGCTTTCCTTCAAGGAAGAACGTTTCCGCCGTCAGATCGAACAGCTGGCCAACAAGGTCACGATCCTGGTCAGCGATGATGATGTGAAGCTGCGCGTCAATACCATGACGCCTGGTGAGATCCTTCTGCTTGGTCAGCGTTACGGTACCTTTGCCAAAGTGCAGATCGAGAATATCCAGGATGAACTGAATCCTTCCATCATCGAAGAGGAAACAGTCGCCGCTGAAGAAAAGGAATACGGCATCATCGCCACAGCGGCCGGTGAAGGACTGAAGAAACTCTTCACGGACTACCGTGTGGACGTCGTCGTTTCCGGCGGTCAGACCATGAATCCTTCCACTGAGGACTTCGTCAAGGCGATTGCCAAAGTCAATGCCAGACATATCTTCATCCTGCCGAACAACTCCAATATCATCATGGCTGCCAAACAGGCTGCTGATGTAACGGAAGGCAAGGAAGTCATCGTACTTGAGACCAAGTCGATCCCGCAGGGCATCGGTGCCTGCATCAACTTCAATCCGGATGACGATGTCGACGCCAACAAGGCAGCGATGCTGGATGCCATTGACAACGTCCGTTCCGGTTCGGTCACATATTCGATCAAGGATACGACAGTTGACGGTGTCGAGATCCACGAAGGCGACTACATGAGCATCTTTGAAAAGGACATCGTCTTCACTTCGAAGAACAAAGTCGAAGCGGTGACCCATCTGCTCGATGTCATGTGTGACGAAGACACGGAGATCATCACGCTGATCAAGGGCGAAGACGGAACCGAGGAAGAAGTGGACGAGATCTCGGCTTATATCGAAGAGCACTTCGATGTCGATATCGATGTCGAAGACGGCGGTCAGCCGGTCTACAGCTTCATGATCGGAGCTGAATAAGCATGTTGAGACACTGCTGAAAAAGCAGTGTCTTTTCTGTTTGTGAACCTGTTATGGTTTTCTGCTTCATGCCATGATAGGCTGAAGGTGAAGAGAATGCCGTATATCGTCAACGGCGGAAAGGAATGCCATGAAAAACATCATACGTCTTTTAGTTATGACATCAATGCTTTTCGTTTTCAGCGGCTGTGATGAGCCTACCGTGAAGCCGCAGCCGGAAAAACCGAAACAGGAAACAGTCGAAACACAGAAACCGGAAGAGGTGAAAGAGGACGAGGGAAAAGCTGTATCCATTGCCGAATTCATGAAAACGATGCGCTATCAGGACGGTGGCTGGGACTGCCCCGGCCAGTATAATTCCGACCGCATCTCATTCCGCTATGAAGACGAGCATCCGCTGGCTGTCATGGAACGTTTCGGTGAAAAGCATGCGGAACTGAGCGGCGAGATCGTTTCCGTGTTTTATCAGGCGGATAAAAAAGTCTATACCGTGCATCTGATCGAATATGACGTGCCGCTGAAGTACAACGTGCTGCATATTGAAGCTGATCGACTGGCGGAAGGGTATATCAATGCTGAAGATGTCTTCGCTGACAATCAGATGACGGAATACATCTTCCTGGAACATCAGGCACAGGTAGCCGTGAATACCGATCTTGTCTATAAATACGAGACACTGGAACTGGATCCGCGCTTCTATCCGACCCTGACTCTGCGCGATGACGGCACGTTCGAATTCTATGAGAACTGCTACAGCAAAATGGGATATATCCGCGGCACATGGTATTCCAACGGTCAGAACATCACTTGCCAGATCACAGAAACGGAACTGCAGGGCTTTGCCGGCGGCGATCTCAGTGAGATCATCTTCAATGAAATCGAGGATACACTGCGGCTGGATACGGATATCTGCTACAGCCGTCTCGGCATGGTGTTCAGGCAGCCGGACTGATGTAAGATATCGACATGATTTTTGAAATATAGGATAATAAAAAATAGTGATAAGTTACAGGAAAGGATGATAATTTATGAATTTCCCTAAGGATTTTTTATGGGGCGGCGCAATTGCGGCGAACCAGTATGAAGGTGCCTGGCTGGAAGACGGCAAGCAGCCGAATGTTACGGATATACTGGTCGGTATCATGTCCCGCAAGCCCGGTATCAAATGGAATGAAGAAACGGAAAAATACGAAATGTGCCTGGATCCCGAACTGGCATACCTGTCCCATGAGGCGGTCGACGGCTATCACCGTTACCGTGAGGATCTGAAGCTGATGAAGGGGATGGGCTTCAATTCCTTCCGCACATCCATCGCCTGGGGCCGTATCTTCCCCAACGGCGACGAAGAAGAACCCAACGAAGCGGGTCTTGCCTTCTATGAAGACATGTTCCGCTGCATGCGTGAACTGGACATGGAACCGGTCATCACGCTGTCGCATTATGAAACACCGCTGCATCTCGTCACCGAATACGGCGGCTGGCGCGATCCCCGTCTGATCGGTCTCTGGAACCGCTATGTCGAAACGGTCGTCACGCGCTACAAGGGACTGGTCAAACTGTGGCTGACCTTCAATGAAGTCAACAATCTGTTCCGTATCCCGCTTGTTGCCGGTGGTGTGCTGACCGTCGATCATCCGAAAGATCCTTCCGATCCGATCGGCTCAACGACCAAACAGGATATTTGGGATGCCTATCATAACATCCTGGTCGCCAATGCCTGGACTGTGAAGATCGCTCACGAGATTGATCCGGAATGCCAGGTCGGCTGTATGCTGACAAGTTCCAGTGTCGCAGTATATCCGTATAACTGCGATCCGAAGAACGTCTTCGGTGCGCTCGAATCCCAGCGCATGGCCAACTTCTACTTCGGTGATCCGTTCTGCCTCGGTATTATCCCGACCTATCTGAACAAAGTCTGGAAGAAGGACGGCGTCACCGTTACATTCACGGATGAGGAAAGAGCGCTGATCAAAGAGAATACTGTTGATTTCTTCTCATTCAGTTATTACCGTTCGAGCACCTATGATTATGATTACGCGATGCGCGGTGATACCGGCGGTCTGGTCGGCAAAGAGAACCCGTATCTGAAGGACAAGGCACCGCAGCCATGGGGCTGGCCGGTCGATCCGGAGGGCATCCGCTATACGCTGAATGTCCTGTATGACAGATATCATCTGCCGCTCTACATTGTTGAAAACGGCGTCGGTCTGGACGAGAATCTGAATGAGGAGGGGACAATCGAAGATTCCTTCCGTGAGCACTATATCGAAGAACATCTGAAGAACGTCAGCCTGGCACTGGAAGACGGTGTCGACTGCCGCGGCTATCTGTACTGGGGACCGATCGATGTCGTTTCCGCCGGTACCGGTGAAATGAAGAAACGCTACGGCTTCGTCTATGTTGACCGCTTCAATGACGGCCACGGCACTCTGGAAAGAAAGATCAAGAAATCATACTACCGTTTCAAGGAAATCATTGAAAGCAACGGTGAAGCGCTGGAGGAAAAAGAATGAAACAGCTGGGAATTTCCGTATATCCGGAACATACGACAAAGGAAAAGGCCTATGAATATATGCGTCTGGCCGGCTCCCTCGGATACAAAAGAGTGTTTACATGTTTCCTGTCCATTACTGAAGGAAAGGAAGAGGCAGTCAGAAACTTCCGTGAATTCTGCCAGGTGGCGCACGAAGCCGGACTGATCGTTTCGGCTGATACCAATCCGCGTGTCTTTGAAGATCTCGGTGCCACGCCGTACGATCTGTCGGTCTTTAAGGAAATGGGTCTCGACATTATCCGTCTTGACGGCCATTTCGGCGAAGTGGAGGATATCGCCATCACCCATAATCCGCAGGGTATCAAAATCGAATACAACGCTTCCGGCACGATCGGTATCGAAAACATGCTGGAATGCGGCGCCGACGGTGAGAACATGTGCTTCTGCTCGAATTTCTTCCCGCAGCGGCATACCGGTATGGGACTTGACCGTTATATCGAACTGACAAGCAAATACCGCAAAGCCGGCATGCGGGTCGCTTCCTTCGTCACATCGCAGCAGCCGGATACTTTCGGTCCATGGCCGGTGTATGACGGTCTGCCGACGCTGGAAATGCACCGTGATCTGCCGATCGACCTGCAGCTGCGTCATATGAACGCCATCAATCTCGCCCAGGATATCATGATCGGCAACTGCTTCGCTTCCGAAGAAGAACTGCGTCTTCTCGCTGACACGGACCTGACGAAGATCAACATGCGCATCGATCTGGCTGAGGGTGTCACGGATACGGAAAAAGAGATCATCTTCTGGGACAAGCATGCCCACCGTGATGACTGCAATGACCTGATCGTCAGATCCAGCTGGCCGCGTATCGTCTTCAAGGGCCGCAGCATTCCGCCGCGCCCGCGTCCGGAGAAAACCGCTCATCGCGGCGACGTCGTTGTTGTCAATGACAATCTGGAACACTACCGCGGTGAACTCTGGGTAGTTCTGAAGGATATTGAGCTTTCTGATCAGTACAATCTTGTCGGCCGTCTGCGTGAACATGAGGAGATCCTGCTTGACTGGATCAAACCGCGCTACGCCTTTGGCTTTGTGGAGGAAAAATAAACATGGCTGAATTCAATCTGCATTTTGACCACAGTGTCAAACCATCAAATGAGATCCTCGCTATTCTGTGTGAGGATGAAAAAGTGTATTACTGCTTTTCCAATCTGGCTCAGAAGGTCCTTGTCTTTACGGACAGGCGTATCATCTATGATGACAAGGACGGTCTGATCGGTGCCAAGCATGATCTGACATCGATTCCGTACCGTTCCTTCATCAAATGGCATACCGTGAACGCGGCATTGATCGATACGAACGCGCTTCTCGAATTCTGGACAATTCAGGATCAGTACAAGATCACGACCGACAGAAGTCTTGATCTGATGCCGATCCACAAGCTCATCAGCAAATGTGTGTTATAGGAAATACCCGGCTCCGGCCGGGTATTTCTGCTGAAAACAGGGAGGGAAAATATGAAATACGCGGTGCTTGCCACCTGGAAGATGGCAGAAGAAGGAACTAAAAAGGCTGCAAAGCTGCTGGCGGAAGGAAAAGACTGCGGCGAAGCTGTCATTGAAGGTATTGCGATGGTGGAAGACAATCCCGCGTTTCATTCTGTCGGCTATGGCGGCAGGCCCAATGCCGAGGGAAGGGTGTTTCTCGACGGCGGCTTCATGAACGGTGACACCCTGCATTTCGGCGCTGTCGGCAGTGTGGAAGGATTCCGTTCGGCTGTTCGTATCGCCGCCTCGCTGCAGGATGGCGATGCCAACAACTTCCTGGTCGGTGAAGGGGCGGAACGCTATGCGGAAGCGCATGGTTTTGAAAGAAGAGACAACGTCACGGCGGAAACGCTCGAACTGTATGAGAAAGAAAAAGAACGGCTTAAGGAACTCTCCGCCTATGACGGCCATGATACCGTCTGTTTTCTCGCTCTTGATCAAAGCGGCTCGCTGTGTGCGGCAACGTCGACTTCCGGACTGTTTATGAAGCAGCCCGGCCGCATCGGCGACACACCGCTGCCGGGGGTCGGTTACTATGCTGATTCAAAGATCGGTGCCGCGGCGGCAACCGGCATGGGCGAGGAAATCATGAAAGGAGCGCTGTCCTACGCGGCTGTCCGTTTCCTGAAAGACGGACTGAGCGCTCAGGAAGCTGCTGAAAAGGCGGTCAGTGAACTGAATGACACGCTGGTTGAGAGAAACGGATATGCCAATCCGATGTCCCTGATCGTCCTTGCCAAAGACGGATCATACGGTATCGGCACCAATATCACCTTCACATACTGTTATGCCTCGGACGAAGAAGAAGCCACTGTACACGAGATCATTGTTGAACGGGAATAAAACACAGGCGGGATTCGCCAAGAATCTTTCTGATTTCCAACAATTCAGAGGACAATTTGTTAAACTGTAAGTTGAAATCAGATATGCAGAACTTTGATAAAAACACAAAACTGAATGGTCAGGCAATCGATGAGATCTCGGAAGCTCTCAATCTTTTTCTTGCTGAAATCGAAACGGAACGGGCGACCGCGCTGCGTATCCGTCTTTCCATGGAAGAAGCATTGCTGCGCTTCCAGGATCATTTCGGCACCGACCAGGAGATCCATGTTTTCATCGGCAGTCAGCTGCGCCGCAATCAGATGCAGATCGATCTTATCGGTGAAGCATACAATCCGTTGTCCCTAAAGGAAAACGACATTGACAACTGGAGCAGTTCACTGCTGTCACCGATCGGCATTTCACCAAGCTACAATTATGCCGCAGGCCGCAACACGCTGCGGCTGGCGCTGCCAAGCAGGGAAGTGAATCCGGTATACAAACTGCTGTTCTGTGTCATTCTCGGCACGCTGCTCGGCACCTTGGGTCACCAGTTCCTGCCGGATGCTATCCGGTTCAATATTATCGACGTCATTCTGGAACCGCTGTTCAGTCTGTGGAAGCGGACGCTGACGTTGCTGTCGGGACCGCTGATCTTTATCCTCGTGCTGACGACGGTGCTGAATACCGGCCGGGTCGACGTGCAGGGCGGCAGCAGCCGCCGTATTCTCAGTCGCTTCGTGTTTCTCAGTGTGCTGGCGGGTCTTGCGGCGATGTTCACGATCAACCTGTTCCTGAAGCTTCCATACGTTGAAACAAATATGGATGCCGGCTTCGTTTCCGGCTTTCTGGATGTTCTGTTCCACGTCGTGCCAGAGGATATGATCAATCCCTTTATCCAGGTCAATACCGCTCAGCTGGTGCTGATGGCCGTCATGATCGGCAAAGCCATAACATTGCTGCACGGCGAAGGGAACGTTCTGATTCGTTTTGTCAAACAGTGCTACGATGTCGGTCTGACTCTGGCGGACTGGGTCGGCCGGCTGGTGCCGTTTTTCACTGTCACACTTCTGACTCTGGCCATCTGGAACGGCCAGACAGCCATTTTCACTTACAGCTGGATCGCCGTGCTGGTCTTCCTGGCACTGGCGCTGCTGTTCGCGGGTGTGTCGCTGCTGCGTACTTCCGCGGCTCTGAAAGTGCCTGTATCTTTGCTGATACGCAAACTGAAAGCATCGTTTATGGTTACTATCCGCACCGGATCCCTGAATGAGGCTTATACTTATATTGAAAGCTGTGCCATCAAGAAACTGGGTATCGAAAAGAACTTCGCCAAGGCTTTGCTGCCTTCCGGCCTGGTTCTGTATATGCCGGTATCGACAGCGGAACTGATCGTCTTCTCTGTTTACGCGGCCTGGATCCATCATCTGCATGCAGATGCAACCTGGTATTTCCTGCTGCTGTTCCATGCAGTGGTGCTTTCGATGGCATCTCCGCCGGTTGCCGGTGTCAGTTTGATTTCGTTTATGACGATCTTTTCCAACCTGAACATTCCGTCCGAAGCTCTGGTCGGCGGTATGATCGCCGATATCGTTCTCGGCATCGCGGCAACTGCCTTCAATCAGATGATGCTGCAGCTGGAACTGCTTACCGAGGCGGACCGGATCGGTCTGGTCAAGAAAAAAACTCTTATGAAAAACGTGGGAGGAAAAACAAATGGATGATAAAAAAGCCTTGGCGGAAGAACTGCTTGCTTACTGCCGGGAACACGCGGACAGCGGCCTGGAAATCAGTGAGAAGCATTCTGATGATGCAATGAGCCTGGTTCTCAAAAGCAAAAACGTAACCGGTGTGGTGACGGTATATTTCCTGCAGTTCACGATCTGTGAATACCGCATTCTGGACAGCAGTGACGAAACGGTGTTCTACCTGCATTTCGAACTGAATGATCTGGATCATGCCAAGGAACTGTATGGTGAAATGAAGGAAAGCCTGCGCAAGCTGGATGAAGAGAAAACGACTGAGGTGCTGCTGTGCTGCTCCTGCGGTCTGACCACTTCCTATTTCACGATGAAACTGAATGACGCCGCCCAGTCGATGGGACTCAAAATCAACTTTGAGGCGGTTCCTTATGAAATGCTTTACGATGCTGCCCAGGAAAAGGACATGGTGCTGATCGCACCGCAGATCGGCTATCAGCTGAAAAATGCCCAGGCTATTCTGAGTGACAAGGTCGTCATGGAAATCCCCGTGCAGATCTTCTCCAACTACGACGTTCTCGGCCTGCTGAATCTGGTCCGCGAAAAAACATCCGCCAAAAAGGAAGAAGAACCGGTAAAGGAAACTGTCTACAGCGTCAGAAAACTGGAAGAGGCCGACGGCTCGCTGCTGGTCGTTTCCATTCTTGATCTGGAAGGCAGAACACAGCTTGCCTATCGTCTCTATGACAAAGGCAAGATCACGGTTGAAAACCAGATCGTCAAGAACCGCTACCGCTTCTCGGATGTTCGGGATGTCATCTCGCTGGTCAAGGCAATGAATCCGCAGATCAATGCCATCTGCCTGGTGACACCGGGTTCCGTCAGTGAGGGTAAACTGACCTATGAAAAAGCCAATATCTACAACGAGGATATCAGGGAAAGTCTGGAAAAGGACTACAACACAAAAGTATGGCTGATGAACTTCGCCGACGCCGTTGCCCTCGGCTATTCGATCCGCGAACAGAAGGGTGAAGACACCTCGTTCTACTTCATGCCGACCGGCTCGTATCTGGGCAATATCGGTATGGTTGTCAATCACCGGCTCGTGCATCATTCCGCGCATATGGGCGGCCGTCAGCTGGACGGTATTTCCACGATCACGACATTCCCGCAGAATCCTTATACACTAGCGGCGACACCGGAAGGAAACATCGAACTGGCTGCCAGATATCTGACCGGCCTGATTACTTACACCGGCTGTGATCATGTGGTATTCTATGCCAAGCGGATCCCCGATGTCCGGCAGCTGCGCGAAAAGATCAGCCAGTTCATTGATGACGAATACATCCCCGAACTCGTCAAAATCAACAGTATCCGCGAATACCTCTATGCAGGAGCATTGAATTATATGGAAGGACAGGTAAATTGACGTATGAACATTGAATTTACCCGTGATGGCAGCACACTGACTGCCGTGATCACCGGCCGCATCGATACAAACAGCGCACCGGAAACGGAAGAAAAGATCATGTCGGAAATCAAGGACGCCGATAAGCTGGTTCTTGATATTGCGCATGTCGACTACATTTCTTCGGCCGGTCTCAGAGTCCTGCTGCTTCTGCATAAAACGATGCAGCCGAAGGGCGGGATGAAAGTGATCCACATCAACGAAACAGTACAGGAGGTTCTGGATATCACCGGTTTCGCAGATATCCTCACGCTCGACGAAAGATAATCAATGGCACAGAAAAATTACAGTGAAATGACCTTTTTTCAGCGCATGCGTTATTCACTCGGGGCAAAAATGTTCCGCAGAATTTTTCTGTTTTCCACTTTGCTGAGTCTCTTCGCGATGGGCATCGCCTTTGCCCTCCATATGCAGAACATCATTGACCAGTATGCCAAGCTGACAAACAGCAGTGCCCGTCAGGCATGGATGCTGGTCGATCAGGAAAAAGCCATCGATTACATGGACCGGGTTTTTGTCGCGTATCGCTCTTTTCAAAGAATTAGTTGATGTACCTGGCAGTGTACAGCGAATTTCGGGAAAAAGACTATTCTAAACGCAAAGAGGTAAGGAATATGCTGATTA
>CADBEA010000051.1 GCA_902793635.1 uncultured Erysipelotrichaceae bacterium
GAAATGTATAAGAGAAAGGTTTCTACTTCATTCTAATTCAAAGGCTTAGAAAGGATTGTGATATTCATGTGCTGACAAGGTACATGTGTATCATACAAGGAATGCATGAGTGTAAAAAAGAAAGAACTGATTCGTGATCTGACGGTCGGCAGTGTTCCGGTGACATTGCTGAAGTTTGCCATGCCGCTGTTCCTTTCCGGTCTGCTGCAGACGGTCTACAATATGGTGGACATGATCGTCGTCGGGCGCTTTGTCGGCACCGGCGGTCTTTCCGCGGTGGCGATCGGCGGTGAAGTGCTGCAGTTGATCACTTTCTTCGCCATGGGTTTCTCCAATGCCGGCCAGATCATGATTTCCCGCTATGTCGGTGAAAACCGCAAAGACAAAGTCGGTATGATGATCGGCACTCTGTTCACGTTCCTGACTCTGGCGGCCATCACCATCATGGTGATCTTCCTGTTTACTTACCGCGGTATCATTCACTGGCTGAATACGCCGGAAGAAATCTTCGAGATGACCAGACAGTATTCCGTGACATGTGTTTACGGTGTGCTGTTTATCTACGGATACAACCTTGTTTCCGCGATCCTGCGCGGCATGGGCGATTCCAAACATCCTTTCATGTTCATCGCCATTGCTTCGGTGATCAATATCATACTGGACCTGCTGTTTGTGGCGGTGCTTCATATGGGACCGTTCGGAGCGGCGCTTGCGACCGTCATCGGCCAGGCTGTCAGCTTCATCTTCGCGATCGTTCTTCTGTATTGCAATCGCGCGCAGTTCCACTTTGATTTCCGGCCGCAGAGCTTCCGCATTTATCCGGAAGTATTCCAGCCGCTGCTGTCACTTGGCATTCCGATGGCCATTCAGTCCGCCGCCATTACTTTTTCGATGCTGTTCGTCAATTCCTATATCAATACCTACGGCACCACCGCGGTCGCGGTTACCGGTGTGGCCCGCAAACTGGAATCGATGATCTCCATTGTATCCCAGTCGATTTCCAGTGCCGGCGGTGCGATGATTGCCCAGGCTCTCGGAGCCGGCAAGATCGACCGGGTGCCGAAGGTCGTTTACCACGCCCTCTGGATTGTGGCGATCCCGGCTTCCGTCTTCGCCCTGATCACCGCCTTCAAGCCGGAGTGGCTGTTCGGTCTGTTCTCCTCGGATGAAGCGGTGCTGACGATGGCAATCACCTATATACCGGTCGCGATGATCCAGTATCTTGGTGCCACGCTCAGACCGGCCAATTTCGCCCTGATCAACGGCTCCGGCAACTCCCGGCTGAATCTGAGCGTCGCTGTTCTCGATGGCATTGTCTGCCGGATCGGTCTGGCATTGCTGCTAGGCGTCGCGCTGAACTGGGGTATCAAAGGCTTCTGGTACGGCAACGCCATAAGCGGCTGTGTGCCGTTCTTTATCGGCAGTGTGTATCTGTACTCGGGTGCCTGGAAGAGCCGGGCTTCGATGCCGGACGCGGCATAAAAAAACAAACCTGCGGAAATGATGAATTCTGCAGGTTTTTAAGTGCGTGCACATAACAGTGAGATCATAACTGAGATGCCAATGCCGATAACGACTTCCGACAGGCCGGTGACAGCACTGCGGGTCAGGGAATGCAGCAGGGCGAACAGCAGCAGGAGAAGATAAATGTTCCGCATCGCTGTCTGGTTGGGAATATAGCGCCAGAAGATGATATTCATCCAGATGAAGGCGGAATAAGCGGCGACGATATGCAGACCGCTGATCAGCTGCGAGGTTTCCTCATAAGGCAGAAACAGACAGACGACGCTCAGCAGCGCCAGGATACCCAGATCATACAGCACCAGTTCTTTCGGTATTGTTTTCATGCCGATACGGTACAGACAGAAGCACAGCCATGTCAGCATCAGCAGGAAGACAATATGGGAAGGAATGCGCCAGACGGGATCGTTCAGCAGACCGGTCAGATTGTCATACGGATAGCCCATGATCAGCATACAGGCCAGAAACGCAGCCGGTATGAGAATGCAGCCGGTAAAAATGATCAGATGTTTTTCATGTTGATGGATGAATTCACGCATACTAAAATTATACTCAAACGGGAGAAAAGTATGAAGATAAAGGTTGGTTATCAGGGCAATCACGGAACGTTCAGTGAAATCGCGGCAATGCGTTTTTTCGCCGGAAAAGACTATGAGGCATGCGGTTATCCGAATTTTAAGGTGATACTGACAGACGTCGAAAACGGTGTTCTGGATTATGCCGTGCTGCCGGTGGAGAATACGACGACCGGCGTCATTGCCCGCTGCTACGATCTGTTCCGTCATTACGACGTTCATGCGGTCGGCGAAATCGACATTCCCATTCATGAAGACCTGATCGTGCTTCCCGGCACGAAACTGGAAGAGATACAGGAAGTATACAGCCATCCGGAAGCCCTCTCGCAGTGCACGGAATTCTTTGCTGCGCATCCCGGGATAAAATCTGTTCCTTTCCAGGACACTGCCCGCAGTGTCGAATATGTCAGGGAATGCGGTGATCGCACCAAGGCCGCGCTGGGCAGCTGGCGGGCACGGGAATACTACGGTCTGGAATCACTGATCAGCAAGGTGCAGGACTCCGATCTGAACATGACCCGTTTTCTGATCGTCACCGCCAAAGAGGAACTGGATCCCCTGGCTGACAAGATTTCCATGATGCTGGTGCTGAAGCACCGTCCCGGCGCCCTTTACAATATCCTTGGCATTCTTGCCAAAAAAGGCATCAATATCATGAAACTGGAATCGCGGCCGATTCCGGGCAGAATCTTCGAATACATGTTCTATATCGATTTCAGCGGAAATATCAGAAACCGGGAAATCAAAGAAGTTCTGAAGGAACTGGAACTGCGCTGTGAAGAGACGAAACTGTTAGGCTGCTATCCGGCCGCCGATCCTGAAAAGTTTTCAGAAAATCAGTCTTGAAAACGGCAAGGGCGTATAGTAAAGTTTTTTGTAGATGAATCAGACAGCATGCACATATTTTTACTTTTATTACAGATAAGCTGGGCAGTTAGCAGATAACTGCCCGTTTCATCTTAACGGCATTATCTGAATGGAAAGAAATGATCAGCCATGCGGATAACGCCGTATGGCTTTTTGTTTCATCAGCAGGAGGTTTCTTGATATGGAAATCATGGTACGTACAAAAATAAAAACCTATCCGGTGATCCTGGAAAGGGGAATCCTGAGAAAAGCTTCGGAATACATCAGCAGTAAAGGACGGGTTTTTCTGGTCAGTGATGACGGTGTGCCGGAAACATGGCGGGCTCTTCTGCAGCGTCAGTATCCCGAGGCACATATGCATGTCTTTCCGCAGGGTGAACCGTCGAAAAACATGGACACCCTGAAGAATCTTCTGGAAGATATGGCGGAACATCAGGTAGCCCGGAACGATACTGTCGTCGCCCTGGGCGGCGGAGTGGTCGGTGATCTGGCCGGGTTTGCGGCGTCTGTCTATAAGCGCGGCATTTCCTATGTCAACATTCCGACGACGACCCTCTCACAGATCGATTCGTCGATCGGCGGCAAGACGGCTGTCGATCTGGCCGGTGTCAAGAACCTGGTCGGCGCCTTCTGGCAGCCGGATGCGGTGCTGGTGGATACCGATGTCCTTGCGACTCTGCCCGCGCGCCATTTCAGCAACGGACTGGCTGAAGCAGTCAAGGAAGGACTGACGTTTGATGAAAGGCTGTTTGCGATATTTGAGAAGGATGATTATGCGGACCATATCGATGACATTATTTACCGGTGCCTGATGATCAAAAAAGGTGTCGTCGAACGTGACGAGCGGGAAGAAGGCGAGCGAAAGCTGCTGAATTTCGGCCATACGATCGGCCATGCCTATGAGGCCTCGCATGGTCTTGCGGAATATCTGCATGGCGAATGCGTGGGCATGGGCATGCTGGCGATCATGGACGATCCCGCACTGAAAGAGCGGTTGAAGGCGGTCCTGCAGAGGCTCAATCTGCCGATTCGCTGTGATAACGACAAGGAAGAAGTATTCCGGCTGCTGCGGAATGACAAAAAAGCCAGCCATGACAGAATCACGATCGTTCAGGTGGATGAGATCGGCAAAGGATATCTGAAAGAAGTTGAGATCGACAGTCTCAGGGAGAAATTGATATGAGCGGGAACACACTTGGCAAGAATCTGACCGTCACCATTTTCGGTGAGTCGCATGGACCTGCTGTCGGTGCTGTCATGGACGGACTGCCGTCCGGTCTGAAGATCGACATGGATTTTCTGCTGGATCAGATGAAGAAAAGAAAAGCGTCCGGAAAGATTTCGACAGCCCGTCAGGAAGCGGACCTGCCGGAATTTGTTTCCGGTCTGAAAGACGGATACACGGAAGGCACACCGCTGACCCTGATCATCCGCAATGAAAACGTACGCCGCGATGACTACGCGGCCACGATACATAAGCCGCGGCCTTCCCATGCGGACTACAGCGGCCACGTCCGCTACGGCGGTTTCGAAGACGCATCGGGCGGCGGTCATTTCAGCGCCCGTCTGACGGCTCCTCTGACAGCTGCCGGGGCAATCGCCATGCAGATGCTGAAAGAGAAAGGGATCCTGATCGGCACCCATATCCGCAAACTGCATCATGTTGAGGAAAGACCGTTTTCCGAAGAACATCTGAAGGAAGACATCGAGCTGGTCAACAGCCGGCTGTTTGCCGTGCTGGAAACAGCATCGGAAGAAAAGATGAAAACCCTGATCGAAGAAGCAGCCGCCCAGAAAGACTCGGTTGGCGGCATCCTTGAAACAGCCGTTTACGGACTGGAAGCGGGGATCGGCGAACCGATGTTCGATACTCTGGAAGGCGTGCTTGCCAAGGCGCTGTTTGCCGTGCCGGCTGTCAAGGGCGTGCAGTTCGGCAGCGGTTTCGCGTTCGCTGATATGTATGGCTCACAGGCCAACGACCCCTTTGCTGTAAAAGACGGTACGGTGCAAACCCTCAGCAACCATAACGGCGGTATCAACGGCGGCATTTCCAACGGCATGCCCATCCGTTTTGAAACTGTCATCAAGCCGACGCCTTCGATCGGCAGAAAGCAGGCGACAGTGGATCTGGAAACGATGACAAATACGGAAATCGAGATCCGCGGCCGTCACGATCCGGCCGTCATTCACCGTGCCCGGGCAGTCGTCGACGCGGTAACGGCCCTGGCTGTCGCGGATCTGCTGATGGAGAAATACGGCCGGGCCGGCTTTGAGGAGGGACATATATGAAACTCGGACTGATCGGATATCCGCTGGGTCACAGCTGGTCGAAGCCGATCCATGATTTTATGATCGGATCGGATTATCAGATGTTTGAACTGAAGCCGGAAGAACTGGCAGACTTTATGACGAAAAAGGACTTCGACGGTCTGAATGTCACGATTCCATATAAGCAGAAAGTCATACAGTATCTGGATGAAATCGATGAGACAGCCGCGAGAATCGGCGCTGTCAATACGATCGTCAATCACGACGGCACTCTCAAAGGCTACAACACCGATTATCTCGGTTTCATGGAGATGCTGAAACGGAATCAGATCGATGTCAGAAACAAAAAAACGGCCGTGCTGGGCAGCGGCGGTGCCTCTCGGGCGGTCGCGGCGGCGCTGACGATTCTCGGTGCCGACTTTGACATTGTCAGCCGCAAAGCCGAGAGAGAAGATACGATCCTGTATGAAACGATGTACGAAAGAAGTGATGACTATCAGGTCATCATCAATACGACACCGGTCGGCCTGGCTCCCCATCCGGACGAAATGCCGGTTGACCTTGACCGCTTTGGCAGACTGGAAGCGGTGGCGGACATCATTGCCAATCCGCTGCGCAGCAGACTGCTGTTTGAAGCGGGCTGCCGCCATCTGAAAACGGCCGGCGGTCTGGAAATGCTGGTGGCGCAGGCATGGCATGCCGATCTGCTCTATACCGGCAAACAGCTGGATCCGCAGCTGATCACGGCATGTCTGGAAGAACTGTACCGGGACCGCCGCAGCATCGTCCTGATCGGTATGCCGACCGCCGGCAAAACGACCGTTTCCGCGCTGCTGGGCGAAGCCTGCGGCCGGGATGTCATCGAAATGGACGATGAGATCGTCGAGATCCTCGGCACTTCGATCAAAGAGTGTTTTGCGGAAAAAGGCGAAGATTACTTCCGCTGGCTGGAACAGGAAGTCGCCAAAGACCTGCGCAGCGGCGGCCGGTTTGTCATCTCCTGCGGCGGCGGTGTGATCAAGAATCCGGAAACGATGCGCTTTCTTTCCGAGAACAGTATCGTTGTCTGGCTGAAGCGCGGCATCGAGCAGTTATTCGCGACGGATTCGCGGCCGCTTTCCAGCAATGCGGATGCGCTCCGCAAGCTGTATGAAGAGCGGAAACCATTGTATGAACTGTACAGTGACGTCAGTGCTGACAATACCGGGGACATCGGTGATACCGTTGATGAGATCCTCAGGAAAACAGGAGAAAGGAAGAAACGCGTATGATCATTACACTCAAGAAGAACGCGCCGCAGACGGAAGTTGAGCGTCTGCATCAGATGTTTGAGGATGAGGGACTGCAGGTCACTCTCATCAAAGGTGTTGATTTCAACGTGTTCGGTCTGGTCGGTGACACTTCCCATCTGGATGAAAGAGATATCAAAGCCAATATCTGGGTGGAAAATGTCCAGCGTGTATCAGCACCCTATAAGCTGGCCAACCGCATGTTTCACCCGGAAGATACCATTGTCGACGTGGCCGGAGTGAAAGTCGGCGGTCATGAGAAGATCGTCGTGATCGGCGGGCCGTGTTCGGTAGAAGGAAAAGAACAGATCTGCCGGATCGCTCAGGCAGTAAAGGAAGGCGGCGCGGACATGCTGAGAGGCGGTGCCTATAAACCGCGTACTTCGCCGTATGCCTTTCAGGGACTTGGTTATGAAGGTCTGATGGATCTTGCCGCGGCCGGGAAAATGACAGGTCTGCCGGTCGTCAGTGAGATCATGAGTGCGGACAAGATCGACGAGTTTGAAGAATATGTCGATCTGGTGCAGATCGGTGCCCGCAATATGCAGAACTTCGACCTGCTGAAAGCGGTCGGTCATATTCACAAGCCGGTTCTGCTGAAAAGAGGCATGAGCGCGACCATTGAAGACTGGATCATGTCGGCGGAATACATCATGGCTTCCGGCAATCCCAATGTCATCTTCTGTGAAAGAGGCATCCGCACGTTTGAAAAATATACCCGCAATACCATGGATCTTGCGGTTGTGCCGATCCTGAAGGAACGCACCCATCTGCCGGTGATCATCGATCCTTCCCACGCGACCGGTGACTGGAAACTGATCGAACCGATGGCTCTGGCTGCCGTGGCGGCCGGTGCCGACGGCCTGATCATCGAAGTGCACGACGAACCGGAAAAAGCCTGGTCAGACGGTGCCCAGTCATTGAAACCGGAGAAATTCGCCCAGCTGATCGAAAAGGCAGCTCTGGTTGCCGCGGCAGTGGGAAGGAAACTCTGATGGAGATCACGGTAAGCCGCGGTATGCCGGCGGATACGGTCATTCATGTTCCATCCAGCAAATCACTCAGCCACCGGGTGCTGATCGCCGCGGCTCTTGCCGAAGGCACTTCCCGCATCAGCCAGCTGGCTGACAACGAAGACATCGCCGCGACCAGAAGGTGTATTGAAGCGTTCGGGGCAAAGATACGGACCGACGGGAACGATCTGATCGTTGCGGGCACCGGCGGGAGGATCCGCTATGACGGCCGTCTGATCGACTGCACGGAATCCGGCAGCACGCTGCGTTTTCTGATTCCCATCGCCGCCGTGACAGATCAGGAAGTCCGCTTTACTGGCCACGGCAGGCTGCTGCAGCGGCCACAGACGGTTTACGAAGAAATCTTCCGGGAACAGGGCTGTCTGTTTACGATGAATGACGAACAGCTGAAGGTACGGGGTCCGCTGCGAGCCGGCGAATACGAGATTGCCGGCAATATCTCTTCCCAGTTTATTACCGGTCTACTATACGCCCTGCCGATGCTGGAAGGGGACAGCCTCATCCGGGTCATGGAACCCTTTGAATCCAGATCATATGTGAACCTGACGCTGTCCGCGTTAAAGCAGGCCGGTATCCGGATCGCTGCCGAAGGATCGCTCTACCGGATTCGGGGCGGGCAGAAATATCAGCCGTTTACAGCCCGTGTGGAAGCGGACGCTTCCGCGGCGGCGTTCTTTATCGCCCTGGCCATCCTCAGAAACGTGCCGCTGACGGTTGCCGGACTGAATCCCGCTTCCGCCCAGGGAGACCTTGTCATGGTGAAGATCGCTGAGCGGTTCGGCGCGGAAACGGTCTGGACGGAAGAAGGCTGCCGGATCATTCCGCATGCGATGAAAGCAGTCGAAGCGGATCTGTCCGACTGTCCGGATCTTGGCCCGGTATTATTTGCCGCGGCAGCCCGGGCGGAAGGAACTTCGGTATTCCACGGTGCCGGAAGACTGCGGCTGAAAGAAAGCGACCGCATTCAGGCGATGGAAGAGGAACTTGCCGCACTTGGCTGCCAGATGACATCCGATCAGGATACGGTATATGTCACAGGTACTTCTTCACTCAGAAGCGCCGTTCTCAGCGGCCATAATGATCACCGTATCGTCATGGCCTTAAGCGTGCTGGCGGCTTCTTCGGACGAGAAGATCACCATCCGCGGCTGTGAAGCTGTGGCGAAAAGCTATCCGGATTTCTTTTCGGATCTGCAGAAAACAGGAGCAAATGCATTATGATCAGTAAAGACACGAAAATCACAATTATCGGTCTCGGTCTGCTGGGCGGCAGCTATGCCCAGGGACTTTCCGAAGCGGGCTGTCAGGTAACCGGTATCGACATTGATCCAGAAGCCATTCAGTATGCGAAGGAACAGGGCTGGATCACCGAAGGCGGCACGGATCCGGAACTTGTGGCCGGCAGCGGCATCGTGATTTCCGCCCTCTATCCGAAAACGTTCATAGAGTGGGTCGGAAAATACCAGCACCTTTTCACGTCCGGTACGATTCTGACGGACGTGACCGGCGTCAAACGCAATGTCATCCGGGAAATCAATGCCATCCTGCGGCCCGACGTCGAATACATCGCGGCCCATCCGATGGCGGGAAGGGAGTCGCAGGGCATTCACTTTGCGGACTGCACCCGCTTCCATCAGGCCAATTATATTATCGTGCCGACCGCGGCTAACACGGAGCGTGCCATACAGACAGCCCGAGATATTGCCGAAGCTCTGCAGTTCCGCTATATCGGCATACTGACGCCGGAAGAACATGACAACATGATCGGCTTTGTTTCCCAGCTGTCGCATGTGATCGCGGTCAGTCTGATGAACGTGACCGACTGCACGGACCTGGTGAAATATACCGGTGACAGTTTCCGGGATCTGACCCGCATCGCCAGCATCAACGAGAACCTGTGGCCGGAACTGTTCCTGCAGAACCAGGACTATCTGCTGGCGGAAATCGACGCGTTTGTCAAAGAAATGCAGGATTTCCGGGATCTGCTGGAAGCAGCGGACGTCGAAGGAATGAAACAGAAGATGATCACTTCGACGATCCGCCGCAAAGCCTTTGATGTCAAACCGTAAGGGGAAGAGCTTCGGCTCTTTTCTTTTGTGTTATGCTATAATCGATATCGCTTATGAAGAAGAAAGAATGGCTCATCATTTTACTGATCGGCGTACTGGCTGCCGGCATGATTCTCGGCCGGCGTCTGTTTTCCTCTTCCGCCGGGAATCCGGATCCATATGGGGATGTGAATGCTCCGAAAAAAGAAGCGAAAGGGGAATGGATCGCAGTGGTGCACCATGACAGTATCATTCTCTATTTTGATTCCGGTCTGGACAGCGAATACACAGTGGAAGGCGATGTCGGTGAGATGCATATCGAAGTCAGAGACGGCCGCTGGCACGTGAAAGACGTCGAATGCTATGACTATACATGCAAGAATATGGGGTGGGCGGATCAGAACAATCTGTTTCCGATCATCTGCCTGCCGAATGATCTCGTGATCGTGAATGCGGAAACCGCCTGGAACATGATGGAAAAGGAGTAAGTCTGTGGGAATTGAAAAAACCAGACATTTCATATATCTGGCTCTGCTTTCGGCGATGGCGATCGTTCTCAGCATAGCCGAGTCGGTCTATATCGGTCCTGTCTTCTATATGGTGCGGCTGGGCCTGGCCAATATTATTGCCCTGATCACGATCAAAATCATGGGTGTCAGGGAAATGATCGCCGTCAATGTCATGCGTGTCGTCATATCGACCCTGATGCGCGGCATGATCTTCTCCAGCACCTTCTGGATCTCGCTGGGCGGTGTCGTTCTTTCCAGCATTGCCCTGATCCTGATGGATAAGCTGAAATCCTCGCTGATGTTCACTTCCATCATCTGTTCCATCATGCACTCTGTCGGTCAGGTCATCGTCGTCTGTCTGTTCTACATGCAGTCCGGTGTGGCCGTGATCCTGCCGTATCTGCTGCTCGGATCGATTCCGATGGGGGTTTTGACCGGCCTGACTGCCCAGCTGGTTCTCTCCCGGAT
Organism: uncultured Erysipelotrichaceae bacterium; assembly: GCA_902793635.1. GTDB lineage: Bacteria > Bacillota_I > Bacilli_A > Erysipelotrichales > Erysipelotrichaceae > Bulleidia. Next base: position 10,579 of record CADBEA010000051.1, read on the forward strand.
CAGACCGCTGAAAAAGAATAAGATCTAAGGAAGCTTAAAAGGCTTCCTTTTCCATATGCAGCAGCCGGTAGGATCCCTTGCCGGTTTTTTCGACGACGCCTTCTTCACACAGCTGCTTCAGGATCCGCAGCAGCTGTCTTTTACTGCACTGAAGCAGGGAACATGTCCGGATGACGCTGTGGATCATGTGGTCGCTGCGGGTAACCTGCATGTGATACAGGAGCCGGGTGCGTAAAGATCCGGAAACTGTCATAGCCGTCGAAAACAGGATGAATTTGCGGCTGATCGAAGCCAGCATATTCCGCAGAAAAACAGGGTCGTTCATCAGCTGCTGCCGGATGTCCCGCAGCGGCAGAACGACAAACCATGATTTCTTCAGCGCTTCCACCAGGTCGGGGGAAGTGACAGAGGAGGCGAATTCCATATCACCCAGCACTGTGAACTCCGTCAGTTCACCAATCGTGAACGAAGTTCCGTCATCACGGATATGGGTAATGGCAATGGCACCGGCCACGAAAAAGACCAGATGATCCGTGAACTCCAGTTCGTTGTTGATGACTTCATGACGGGCGGCGGAATACAGTTCGAAGGGAAGAGAAGGAATGCCGAAAAAAGAAGGGATCCGGTATTTCTTCAGAAAGCTTTCAAGTTTTTTTGCATTGTTTTCCTTCCGCATACTTTAATGGTGCCATATGGCACCATTTTGGTAAAGTGGAAAAAGTATAATAATCATCGGAGGAAATCCTATGAACAACGAATTATTTGAATCCATGCCAATCGGCAAAGCATATATGAAACTGGCTGTTCCGGTCATGATGAGCAGCGTGCTGATGCTTGTCTACAACATGGTTGATATGTATTTCATCGCCAAGACAGGCAATACGAATCTGGTTGCCGGCATTGCCTTATGCGCGCCGGTGTTTACCTTCCTGATCGCCATCGGCGATATCTTCGGGCTGGGCGGCGCTTCCGTGATTTCCCGTCTGTTCGGACAGAAAAAGGACGAAGACGCGAAACGCATTTCCGTTTTCGGTTTTCTCGGTTCGTTTGCCTTCGGCATTCTGATCGCCTTGGTGCTGATCCTGAGCCGCGGCGTCATGCTGAAGCTGCTCGGAGCCGGCAGTGACACACTGTCGTTCGCATCGGACTATTACACGTGGATCGCTCTTGGCGCGCCGTTTATCATTTTCTCGCTGGTACCGACCAACCTGCTGAGAACGGAAGGCTTCGCGACAGCCGCGATGATCGGTTCGGCCATCGGATCGATCGTCAATATGATTCTCGATCCTGTCTTCATCTTCACGCTGGGAATGGGTGCGGCCGGTGCTGCCATCGCGACCGTGATCGGCAATGTCTTCGCGGACATTTACTATTTCTGGTTTATCATGAACAGATCCCGCAAGCTCTCTGTTTCACCGCGCGGCTTTCATATCAGCACCGATGAACTGCGACAGGTCTTCGGCATCGGTATTCCTTCGTCCATCACGAATATCATGCAGAGTGTCGCGATCATGCTGCTGAACAACTTCCTGGTGCCGTATGGAACCGACAAGATTGCCGCGTACGGCATTGTATCCAAAGTTCTGATGATCGTCATCATGATCATGGTGGCGTTCTCCTTCGGCGGCCAGCCGCTCTATGGCTATCTGTATGGCGCCGGCAATAAAAAGCGCCTGAAGGAAACGCTGCGTTTTGCCAGGATGCTGGTATGCGGACTCGGTGTCGTGCTTTCCGCTGTGCTGTTTGTACTGGCACCGGTACTGATCCGGTTCTTCCTCAATGACCCGGCGGTAATCGAAACCGGCACCCCGATGCTCAGGACGATTCTTGCCGGCATGCCGTTCATCGGTTATACGATGGTCACGACCTGTCTGTTCCAGTCCGCCGGCAAAGCGGGCGGAGCACTGGCTCTAAGTGCCGGCCGGCAGGGTTACATCTATGCCGTCATGCTGTTCGCCCTGTCCGCCATGTTCGGATACAGAGGCGTCATTGCCGCACAGCCGGCAGCGGACATTCTGACAGCCGTTCTGGCATATGTCATCTTCCAGAAGATCATGGCACCGGAACTGGCGGAATAAAGAAAAAAGGGAAGATCTCCTCAGCGGGATCTTTCCTTTTTACGCTGTTCTTCTTTCCATGCCTCGATCTGTTCCTTGTGCTCTCTGACCCGCTTTTCCACCCCCTGGTCGGAAGGCAGATAATACTTTTTGTCTTTCAGAGAGTCAGGCAGACACTGCATGGCGGTGATATGCCCTTCGTAATCATGGGCATACATGTAGTCTTTTCCGTAGCCGAGATCTTCCATCAGGCGGGTAGGGGCGTTGCGGATCTGCAGCGGCACCGGTTCGTCGAGCATGTTTCTGGCATCTTCGGCGGCGCTCATATAGGCGACTTCGAGAGAATTGGATTTCGGCGCCAGCGAACAGAACACGACGGCGTGGGTCAGATGCACGTTGCATTCCGGCATGCCGAGATACGTACATGCCTGATAGGCGGCAATCGCGATCTGCAGAGCCCGGCTGTCCGCCATGCCGACGTCTTCCGAAGCGAAGCGGACGACACGTCTGGCGACATAGAGCGGATCTTCCCCGGCTTCCAGCATGCGGGCCAGCCAGTAGACCGCCGCGTCAGCATCAGAATTGCGCATCGATTTGTGCAGGGCGCTGATCAGATTATAGTGCTCTTCGCCGTTCTTGTCATACAGCAGCGACTTGCCGGCAATGCACTGTTCGATGATTTCTCTTGTGACAGTGGAATGCACGGCATCACCCTGGCCGTTCATGACAGCCAGTTCCAGTGTGTTCAGCGCGGTGCGGGCGTCACCGTTGGCGTAATTGGCAATCAGATAGAGAAGATCGTCGTCGATCGTCACTTCCCAGGCACCGAAGCCGCGCGGATCGGTAAGAGCCCGCTTCAGAAGTGAAACGATATCATCCGTTGACAGGGCTTCCAGAGTGAAGACTTTGCAGCGGGAGAGCAGAGCGTTGTTGATCTCAAAAGAAGGATTCTCGGTCGTGGCGCCGATCAGGATGATACTGCCGCGTTCCACATACGGCAGAAAGGCGTCCTGCTGGGCTTTATTGAAACGATGAATTTCATCCACGAAAACGATCGTCTTCTCACCCATGGAACGGGCGGCTTCCGCCTTGTTCATGACTTCCTTGATTTCTTTGATGCCGCTGGTGACCGCGGAAAAAACGATGAAGTGGGATCTGGTGCAGCGGGCGATGATTCTTGCCAGGGTAGTCTTGCCGACTCCGGGCGGCCCCCAGAAAATCATCGACTGCACTTCATCGCGGTCGATCATCCGGCGCAGGATCTTTCCTTCCGCCAGAAGATGCTGCTGGCCGGCATAATCATCCAGTGTTTCGGGACGCATGCGGTCGGCGAGCGGTCCGGTGGTCCGGCGGTCATCAAATAATGAAGTCTGTTCCATGGCTTTCCTCCTTCCGTATTTTACTATACAAAACAGCAGGATGGGAAAAGGGGAAAAGAAATTATGAAAAAATGAAATAAAAAGATTGTTTTAGATTTTTGTTTATGCTATTATTTCTGAGCACCACATGGCGCGTTGGTGAAGCGGCTTAACACACCGCCCTTTCACGGCGGCATTCACGGGTTCGAATCCCGTACGCGTCACTTTTTCTTTTTAGGGGTATCGTACAATGGTAGTACATCGGTCTCCAAAACCGCTGATGGGAGTTCGATTCTCTCTACCCCTGCCTTATGAAAAGGGTATCAGTCTTAGACACAAGACTGATACCCTTTTTGGTTTTAAGACTTGTTACAGGGGTGAGGTGAGAGGATGCCGAAAAAAAGAAAAGCTGGATTCTATACAAAGATTGCTTCTGACGTTGTCAGGGATGACTGGAGGAGAAAGAAAGAAAACTATCCGAAACTGTTCAGCTGCAATGAGATCTGCAAATGGTTCGATATTTCACCAAGATCAATGAGTTACAGGCTTTATGGAGGCCGTGATTGGGAGATTACCTTTGAAGAATTGTGCAGATATGCGGACGCAACAGGGAACGATATCCGGGTGTTGTTCACGGCGATCATGAACAGGATCGATGAGATAGACGGAGGTCATTCCAATAAACGACAAAATAGCGAGATAAAGACTTTGATGGAATTCCAGGAACTTACTAAATAAAAAAAAGGATGTTTCCATCCTTATACATTGAACAAAATAGCTTGGCGGCGGTTTTAGTTCAATCACAATAAGGTCTCTATGGCGGGATATCAACATTACCCCATCCAAATAACCCTTTTTGCATCTTCAATATACATTTGAGCAAATTTTCAGTCAATAAATGCGAACAAATTGTTCACACGGCGTGAACATGGCATACATACAAAAAACAGAGAATATTGTGCAAATACAGCACGCATGAAAGAGAGGTTTATCAATGTATAAGATCCTGATCGAAGCGTTATTGCCGGAAGGAAGAATAAAAAGGTTTGAGCTGTTTACCAGCGGGGAGATCACAGATGTTCTGGATCGGAAGGTTCCTAATCTTGTTGCTGCTGATGCACTTACAAGAGGCTATCTGTTTGCCAGGATTAATGTCTACGATCCGGAAGGGAATATAGTTGATAAATCTGTGCTGGATTGGACTTCAAAATTGGAATAAGAAATCAATTCAAAAGGGAAGAATTCATAAAGCAAGTTCGTACGATGAACGAAGTTGCGTAGATATAGCAAGTGGTAGTTTTGAAAAGGTGTAAGGGTGAATTGTTTATGAATTTGATTAGAGACTTTGAATCAAACGAGTGCAATGTCTATGTCCATTTTGATCCTTTGTATCGTTTGGATGATCTACTGCATCCGGAACGGGTCGAAAATCTGCAGCTGAATGGGAAGCAGTTCCAGATGCGGTTTATATCAAACAATATGTCAGAGTGTGGTGGATTCAGCCGGTTTTGCAAACAGGTTGAAGAATACTGTACGAAACACGAACGGAAGTGTGAAGGTGGTGGGAAGCGGCGACTTGGGTGGATATACGATCTGATGCTGCCTGAAGGAGATTATACAGAAATGACTCTTAAAAGGCTTGCCCGGAAGTTCTGGAAGTATGTGGTTGGAAAAGAGAAAAATCTTCGATATGCAGCGTGGGCGTACGAGATCCCTCACAAAAAGAAATTGAAAATGGTGCGGATCTGGATC
>CADBEA010000052.1 GCA_902793635.1 uncultured Erysipelotrichaceae bacterium
AAAGCTACAAGTACATTTGATACAGGTACGCATTCACGATCTCAATTCTAATCGGTTTTCCGGGCCGATACTAAGCCGGATGAGAAAGGAGATGTATACGGATTCTGCTTAGCTGGATGAGCTTAATTTGTATATACCAAAAACCATGAAGATATTTGACTTACATGCGGATCTGGCCGAAGCGATCCGCCCTGCGCATAAAGACGGCAAACGTTCGGTGCTCAGGAATGACTGGCACGAGCGTTTCAAAGAAGGTGAAATCGGCTGGACGAGTGCTGCTTCCTTCTTCGCCGGCAGAGAATCCTGGGAAGAAATGCAGGAAACCGTCCGGATGGTCAAAGAAGATATTCTTTCTTCCAGATATGAGCTGATCCTGACAAAAGAAGACCTGAAGGAAGATCCAACGGAAACAATGTTCCTGATGACGGTGGAAGGCATGTGCGGCATCCATGACGATCCGGACGGAAAGATCCAGTGGCTCTATGATCAGGGCAACCGCATCGGTTCCCTGGAATGGAACGATCAGAACGATCTGGCGACCGGCAACAGCGGCGATCCGGCCAGAGGATTGACTGACATGGGCAAAAGAGCCGTCCGCAAAATGAACGAACTGCATATGATCGTTGACGTATCGCACGCCAACGAAAAAACCTTCTGGGATATTCTTGATACAAGCACACTGCCGATCATCGCCACCCACTCCAATGCCAAATCATTGTGCACGGTGGAACGCAATCTGACCAACCAGCAGATGCGGGCGCTTGCCAATAAAGGCGGCCTGATCGGTCTGAATGCCTGCAACATGTTCATTGACGACGATCTTGTAAAACAGGATGCCCGCCATCTGGCGAAACATGCCAGATACATGGCTGATCTGATCGGTGTGGAACATGTCGCCTGCGGTTTCGACTTTGGTGCCTATTATACCCATAAGGCGGACTATGACCTGCTTGCCCCGGAACAGGCCCAGAATTTCATTCAGGGCTTACGGGACGAACAGTTCAGTGAGGAAGAAATCAAAGCGATTGCCTATGGCAATGTCATGAAGTTCCTGAATACATATATGTAACGCAAATACTGCCGCTTCTCTAACGAGAAACGGCAGTAACTTTTTTATTCGATGATTTCGATGTCGTGCGGGTAATGGTTCAGTACCTCATGGCCGTCTTCCGTGACAAGGACGAGGTCCTCGATACGGCAGCCAAGGATGGAAGGATGGTAGATGCCCGGCTCAATGGAGAAGATGTTGCCAGGCTGTGTAAGGTCGGTAAAAGCCTGGGACACGTCGCCGTACTCATGGCATTCGGTACCAATAAAGTGGCCAAGACGGTGCGTGAAGTCCGGACCGTAGCCGCCTTCGGTGATGATGTCTCTGGCTGTCTTGTCAATGTCGCACAGTCTGACACCCGGCTGAATGATTGCCTCGGCTTCCTCATTGGCTCTTCTGACCAGGTTGTAGATATTCTTCTGTTCGGCCGTCGGTTCTTTTTTGTAGAAGAACGTTCTTGTCATATCCGAGCAGTAGCCATGGTATTTACAGCCGACGTCAAACAGTACGGCGTCGCCTTCCTGCAGGACGGTCGCGTCCGGCATGTGATGCGGATCGGCGGCATTTTTACCGAAGGCCACGATCGGCGGGAAGGAATATCCGTCGGCACCGAGTTTCTTATAAATTCCCAGCGTCTGGGCGGCGACTTCCTTTTCCGTGACACCGGCATGGATCAGCTTCTTGAATTCTGCCATGGCCTGGTCATTGATCAGCGAAGCTTCTTTCATTAAGGCAATTTCCGCCGCGTCCTTGATGGCGCGGGTATGGTCAACCGCCAGGGAGCCATTGATAAATCCTTTGGCAATTCCCTGCTCGATCATCGGCAGTAAGAATCTGGCTGGCAGGATCTTGTCGACACCGAGGACGATGTCCTCACGGATTTCGTTCTTTACCAGTTCCGTCACATTGTCGGTATCCTGGAAGTAAACTTTGCGAACCCCGAGTTCTTCCTCAAAACGGAAGAGACTGTTGACAAACAGCACCGGCTCTTTGCCGTTCTGGATCAGCAGACCGAGGAAACGTTCACCCGGCCAGATCATTTTTCCACAAAGATACTTGATGGCCAGCGGATCGTTTACCAGCATGGCGTCAGCATCCAGTTTTTCCAGTACACGGTTCATTCTTTCTTGATTCAGCATATGTTTTACCACTCTTTCAGTTTGTTCTATCTAATTATAATGAAAACCACCTTGCGGTGGTATCATTTCATTCTTCATAGAGGGGGAAATTATGAATGAACGCTCATCAGATGTTTCATCTGATGGTTACAGAATACTTCCCGTATTTGAAGAATAACGGAAGACATTGTGAACATTGCCTGAAAAAAGAAAAAGATCCGCGCAAATCGGATCTTTGTCCTGTAATTTAATTACTCAACGGAGACTTTGATGCCCGGGCCCATTGTTGTGGACAGTGTGACACTCTTGATGTATCCGCCCTTGACGCTTGCCGGTCTGACTCTCATGATCTGATCATACAGAGTCTTGAAGTTTTCAGCCAGCTGCTCTTCTGTGAAGGAGCATTTGCCGATCATGACGTTGACGTTGCCGTCTCTGTCAACACGGTATTCCGCTTTACCCTTCTTGATTTCGTCAACAGCCTTGGCGACATCCATTGTGACAGTACCTGTCTTCGGGTTCGGCATTAAGCCTTTCGGACCTAACAGACGGCCCAGTTTACCTAACTGACCCATCATATCCGGTGTGGCAACGATCTTGTCAAAGTCGAGCCAGCCCTTCTGGATCTCTTCGATCTTGTCTGCGCCGCCGACAAAGTCAGCACCTGCAGCAGTCGCTTCTTCCAGTTTGGCACCCTGTGTGATAACCAGGACTCTCTGGGACTTACCGTTGCCGTTCGGCAGAACGATCGCACCACGGATGTTCTGGTCTGCCTGACGCGGGTCAACATTCAGAACAAAGGAAACTTCTACAGAAGCGTCAAACTTTGTCCAGTTTGTCTTCTTCGCCAGAGCAATACCCTCTTTATAGTTGTAGACCTTGGAGCGGTCAACCAGTGCTTTTGCAGCTTCGTACTTCTTGCCTGCCATTAGTTCCACCCCTCAATCTCGATGCCCATGTTCTTGGCTGTGCCGGCAACGATTCTCATCGCGCCTTCAACGTCGTTGGCGTTGAGGTCCGGCATCTTGTACTCAGCGATTTCTCTCAGCTGAGCTTCCGTGATCTTGCCGGCCTTGACCGTGTTCGGTGTGCCGGAAGCCTTGGAAATACCTGCGGCCTTCTTCAGCAGAATGGCAGCCGGTGTTGTCTTGATGACGAAATCGAAAGATTTGTCTTCATACGCTGTGATGATGACCGGAACGATGTCGCCTTTGCGGTCCTGTGTCTTGGCGTTGAAGTCAGTGCAGAACTGCGGCATGTTGATACCGGCAGATGCGAGTGCAGGACCCGGTTTAGCGCCGCCTGCAGGGAACTGCAGTTTGCAGATTTTAGCAATTTTCTTTCTTGCCATGTGGTTTCTCCTTTTCTATAGATTTTCCACATGCAGTGGTTCACAGGTGTTTGCGTCACCCTCCCACGCATGCGCACACAAAAAAAGTGTGCGAGATAATAATAGCCTATGGTCAACCTTCCGTCAATGCTGTTTTTATCAGGAAAAACGCTTATTTTCCGGTATTTTTGCAACGCAAAAGAAAAAGCCGGAAGATTCTGCAGGAACAGAGCCTTCCAGCATTGATTTAATTAGCGTTTACAGCTGCTGCTGTCTTCTGGGCAGCTTTTTTCTTTTTCTTCGGGCGGAAATAGAGAACAGCCGTGTAATAGAGTGAGACAAGTGCGGCACTGAGCAGAATGCCGCCGATGATGTCTGTCAGCCAGTGGACACCGGACAGGAAGCGGGTAACGATCGTCAGACCGATCATGACCCAGCAGAAGATCTCAATATACTTCAGGGTCGTTTTTCTTGTGACGACTTCTCTGCATTCGATCAGCGCACAGCCCATGATCGTGCATGCCAGCATCGTATGGGTGGACGGGAAGGATGCTTCCAGAGCACCGTCTTCCAGTACCGGCCGGTAATTAATCACGATCTTGTCAAACAGGACATAGAATATGATGACCAGCAGGAAGATAAAGCCCATAGCCAAGATATTCTTATCCACCTTCATCAGGCTCTTTCTTTCATACAGCTGCAAGCCGCCGATACCAGTGAACATTACCGCGGTCAGGATGCAGATGGCACCGCACAGTTTGGATATCAGATAGAATATATCATTTGTCCCGATCAGTTTCTGAAAGAAGCCGTTGACCGTTGCGAAGCCGACTGTCGTATTCATCGGTCCGATTGGCTGTACGTCCACGAATTTGACCAGGATCATAAACAGCAGGAAGACAGCTGTCAGCACAGCAGTCATAATACCTGCCTGTCTTACTTGTTTCGTCATTTAAAAGAACCTCCTGTGATTCACTTACCTATCATACATCAGAATCACCGTTTCTTCCGATAAAAAAGACGATACTTTTCCGTACCGTCTTGGTGGTTTGAAAATATGCCGGACTGCTTATTTCAGACAGTCGCGGATAAAGTCCCAGGCTTTGTATCCGTCAGCGTCACATTCGTTGTTGAAGAAGTAGATCCATGACCAGTGGCCGCTGTAAAGATGCGGGTTGCCGTCTTTATCCTTGTATTTGCCGGATGTGTCAATGACATGTTTCGTCGTGGAAATATAAACGTGTTCAGCACCTTCTTCAGCCAGTCTTTCCAGAGTCGGCACTTCATGCAGGGAAGGATCGACGACATTGTCATCTTCGGAATATACAAAGTACATCGGCAGGTCTTTGACGTAGGCAAACTGTTTCTCGGTAATGGATGTATACGGTACTGCTTCGCAGATCGGAACGATGCCGTCCATCAGTTCCGGATGGTCCATGCCCAATAACAATGTCATGAAGCCGCCGTTGGAGCAGCCGCAGACGACCGTCTTAACAATATGATGTTCCTTCTGATAGGTCTGGATCAGTTCGACCAGGGAATTCATATAGAAGGATGTGTTATCCGCCTTGATACGGCCGCCGGCAAGACTTGTGCCGGTGCCGTCGGTATCCATCCAGTAGGTCGGACACTGCGGTACAAGGACATTGGCCTTACCGACCGTATCCTGGAATTCCTTGCTGATCAGGGATACGACCTTGTTGGCAATGCTGGTGACATATGGATCGGTATCCTTGACACCGCCTTCGCCAAGACCATGGAGCCAGACAACCAGCCGGTCGGAGCCGCCTTCCGGTTCATAGCTGACATAGTCATATGCGACACCGTCCGATGCTGCAAAGCGATTCCGTTTCATGGCATCCGCTTCCGTCACATGGCCTTTTTCCACCGGATCAATGTCCAGTGCGTCAACGGTTTCTCCATTGCCTGTCACATGATGTCCCACTGTCAGTTTGACGATCAGTTCATATGGTTTAGACCAGGTATTGAACTGAGTGTGCATGCTGAAGAGAAGCGGTGAGCCTTCTGAAGGTGTGACATCCAGTTCAATGACAGCCTCTCTTGACGGATCCGCTGTTTTCTCACCCTTTTCATTGACGAGATATGCGTCAAGAACTGTTCTTGGCAGTCTGACTTCAATGATCGGGAATTCCGGGATCTTCGTAAAGTCCGTCATCATCTTGTGTTCCATGACGGTGATGTCATCTTTGCCTAGACAATCAAGCGGCTGATTGAAATGCAGGAACATTTTCGCGGTGCCGCAGCCCCAGTCATGGGAGGTGATCTGTGTATCAAAAGTACCCTGAATGATATTTTTCATATGATTGTTCTCCTGTTTTCATGATAGTCTATCTGACCGGATAAAAACAATGTCATTTCAATTAAGTCAATTATTGACTTTTTATAGCTGCCTCTCTATGATATAGACATGGCACGCAGTACTGACCTGAAAAACGAAAACATTAAAACCGTCCGGAAGTGTTTCTACTCCGGCGCTGTTTTATCAATGAACCGGATCCGTAAGGAAACAGGTCTCTCACACGGTTCCATTATCAACGTCATCCGGCAGCTGGAAGAACGCGGAGAGATCCTGCTGGCGGAAAAGTCCGGCACGAGCGTCGGACGCAAGACGCACCATTATGTACTGAATCCCGAATACCGGCACTTTCTGGCTATCGATGTCAGACGTACACCGGACGGCTTTCTATCCCATACCTGCCGGCTGAATCTGAACGGTGAAGTACAGGACGTCTATGACCATGCCTTTGCGGAAATGGACGATCAGTATCTGGATGAAGAACTGCAGGTCATGCTGGAACGGCATCCGGATACGGACATGATCCTGATCAGCACACCGGGCATCTGCACCAACGGCGTCATTGCCAACGGTCCATTCCGCCGCGATGTCGGCCGCAAGATCGATGAACAGTATCACATTCCCTATGTCACGGAGAACGACGTCAATGTGGCTTCGATCGGTTTCTACAACGAGAACCCCGAGCGGAAGAACATCGCCGTTGTCTATCAGGCCGCCAAGACAGTCCTCGGCTGCGGCGTGATCATCAACGGCCGACTCTACAACGGTTTCTCCCACGCGGCCGGGGAAGTCCGGTATCTGCCCTTCATGAGTGAGCGGCAGGATACATCCGCAGAGGATCTGCTCAGGGAAATGATCCTGTCCATCGCCGCCGTACTGAATCCTCAAGCCATCGGCTATTACAGTGATTCCGTCCACGAAGACCTTGTCTTTGACAACAATCCCCTGCCTCAGCAGCATACCCCGCTGCTGATCCATCTTAAAGAACTTGACTCATACCGCATGAAGGGGCTGTACTCCATCGGTATGTACAATATGCTTGAACATTTCGGAGGGAACGAGCAATGAAACAGAAAACCCAGGTGGACCTGTTACACGGTCCGATTATGAAGTCACTGATCATCTTCATGATCCCTATCTTAATTTCCAACATCTTCCAGCAGTTATACAATGCCGTGGATACCGCCATCGTCGGCAACTTCCTCGGTGAGAATTCCCTGGCAGCCATCGGTGCCTGCGCGGCCGTATTTGAAATGCTTGTCCAGTTCTGCAACAGTCTGGGCAACGGATTCTCGATCGTCTGCGGACGTGCCTTCGGATCCGGCGATGAAGAGCGGATCAAGAAAGCTGTCGCCACTTCGATTCTGATCGGTGCCGTCACCTGCGTCGTACTGACCATGGCGTGCATCGTCGGTCTCAAGCCGTTGCTGCAGCTGATCCACACACCGGTAGAAATCATCGAAGAATCCCATACCTATATTCACATTATCGGTCTGGGTCTGATCGTCATGTTTGCCTACAACCTGGCATCCTGCATGTTAAGAGCCATCGGCAACTCTGTCATGCCGCTGGTCTTCCTGATCATCTCTTCCCTGCTCAATATCGTTCTGGACATCCTGTTCATCACAACATTCCACATGGGTGTTGCCGGTGCCGCAATCGCCACTGTACTGGCCCAGGGCGTATCCGTTGTCCTCTGTATTATTTATATTCTGAAATACACCCAGATCCTGGTTCCCGAACCGAGACACTTCAAGTTTGAAACAGAACTGTTCCAGGATGTCGGCGGTCAAGGTTATGCCATGGCACTGATGGGATCCATCGTATCCGTAGGTTCCATTATTCTGCAGTCCGGTATCAACAGCCTTGGTACAGAAATCATTGCCGGTCATGTCGCAGCCAGAAAGCTGTACATGTTCTGCAACATGCCGTTCATGTCCATGAGCGTTGCCGTATCCGCCTTCATTTCCCAGAACAAGGGTGCCAACCAGGGCAACAGAATTCTCCGTGCCATGCGGGATGCCTACATCTATGACTTTGTCATGGCAGCCATCGTTTCCGCCTTCCTGTTCACCTGCGCACCGTCCATGGTCAAACTGATCAGCGGCTCCACCAACCCGACGATTATCCGCAACGGTTCCAAGATGCTGTATATCGTCGGCCCGTTCTATGCGATCCTCGGTGTCCTGATTCAGACCAGATTCGCCCTGCAGGGCATCGGTTCCAAACTGATCCCGATGATTTCCTCCGTGATCGAACTGGTCGGCAAGATCCTGTTCGTCTATATCTTCATCCCGATGTTCGGCTACGACGCTGTATGCTGGTGCGAACCGCTCATCTGGGTAGCCATGACAGCCCAGCTGCTGTATGCCTTCAATACCAACAGTTATGTGAAGCAGATCAGAGCGGAACAAAAAGCAGCCGCAGCGGCATAATCAGCAATTAACACAATTCTTTCAGAAGGCCAGTCAAACGACGGGCTTTCTTTGTCTGTGATTTCTCTGTCTGCCAAATAGATTCATGGTAAAATCTCTTTATGAAAAAGAAACATCTCAAACCTCAGGTAAGAATCTTTTTATATGTGCTGCTAGCATTAGCCATTGCGGCAGCCGGGTTTTTACTGTTTGCAAAAAAAGAGAGCCATAAGGCAATTGCTGTAGGAGAGAAAGTCACGCAGGTACCGGTCATTGAAGAAGTCCCGCCGGAGCCGGAAAATCCGTTTGAGCCGGTCTGGTCTTCCTCTGACTGGCAGGCAAACTATGCTATTAATGATGAATACATTGGTACGTTCCGTTTCGAATCCGGTATTATCGATCTGCCGGTCATGTTAACTGACAACAATTTCAAATATCTGACATTGAACTGGGAAACGATGGGATATGATGCGGACGGCACATTATATGTTGACTACAACGATACTCCGGACTCCATGAATATTACCATCTACGGTCATTACTGCTATCCGGAAGTCGATGCGGAACAGGTCAGAATGTTCACACCTTTGCATCTGTTAAAAGAACAGGAGAACTATGAAGCCAATCAGTACATTGACCTCTTACTCGAGCATGAAGCAAGACGTTACCAGGTAGCAGCTGTCTATTATGTACCACTGGTATTCTCTCCGGATTCCCAGTCCTATGACTATGCCCCGGACGATCTCTGTTACTACGTTCCGGAATTCAGTGATGAATACTTCCAGTCCTATATCAGCCGTGTCAAACAGGAAGAATTCTATGACACAGGTGTGGAGTTCACCAACAAGGATCATCTGCTGACAATGCAGACATGCGTATACCTGAGAGAAGACCTACGGCTGATTGTCGTCGCCAAAGAAGTTGAAAGAAAGGCAATTGAGTAAAATCAATTGCCTCTTTTATGAGATTACATACTGATACAGAATGCCATACATTTCCCTGACGACGAAGGTAGGCATCAGCCACCAGGGTGTGACGGATCCGTAACTGAAATGTTTAAGATCCAGTGTATCGGCAATCAGTCCGGCCCGGTATTCATGGAAGCCGCTGGTAATAATCACCAGATCCGGATTCAAATCACTCGCAAGGATGATTTCCCGGGAAAACTGCAGGTTCTGAATGGTCGAAGCTGACCTGTCTTCCTTATGGAGACGGCTGCTTTCTATACCGTGTTCCGTAAGCCAGCGGTACATCGCTTCCGCTTCACTGATGTTCTCATTATTGCCCATACCGCCGGAAAGAACGCACTGTGCTTCCGGATGTTCGTTTAAGAACTGGTATGCGGCTTTGATTCTTCCCAGTAACATCAGACTCGGTGTTTCTTTCCGTACTTCACAGCCAAGAACCACAACGGTTTCACCATTGTAGGTTCTGACTGTGTTCAGATTCTGAATCATTTTCACACCCAGAAAAGCAGCCGTGAGAAAGATGGCCGAAAGGATCAGTGTACATACGGACAGGAGTATCTTTCCCTTTACCGTCTGCCACATATCTTTCAGCTTATCCCGTACTGCCTCAAAGTAATATGTACAGTAATACAGCACAGCAAATACTGCCAGGCCGGTCAGATTGCCGATATTGATAATTCCGGCAAAGACAGGAATCAGGAACCACACAAAGAAGATTCCCCAGATGCCGCATAATATCTTTTTCATCATGCTGTTATCATAGAAAATTCCCATGCCTGTTGCAATGCATGGGAATCATTCTTCTATCCTTCTTTTCCATTCAGTTCTGCCGCATGCAGGATGCTTTCAGCAATGCCTTCCCCATCCAGCCGGTATTCCTTCAGCAATGTTTTCCAGTTGCCGCTGCCGGCAAAGCCGTACATACCAAGCCGGTGGACTGGCCGTGGGCAGTATTCCGCGGACAATTCACAGATCAATGTGCCTAAACCGCCAATAATGGAATGTTCTTCGGCTGTAAAGATCAGATCATGTGACTGCAGAACGGATACGATTCCTTCTTTGTCACATGGACTGATTGCACATACTTCCGCGACAGTAAGATCTACGCCTTTTTCCTTGAGGATCTCTGCGGCCGCAAGGGAACTCTGGGTCATCAGACCGCAGCAGAAGATCGCCACTTTCTGGCCTTTGCGAAGAACATGGACCTTTGTGACATCGATGTCTTCATCTTCGGCAAAGACATCGTCGACTTTCGGACGCCCGGTCCTGACATAACATGGTGTGTTTTTACCTGCCACATATCTGATGACTGCTTCTGTTTCTTTTGCGTCACATGGAACAAAGACATCCAGATTAGGCAGGTTTCTCATAATGGAAAGATCTTCCAGAGCCTGGTGGGTCACACCGTCTTCTCCAACGGTAATGCCGCCATGGGAGCCGATGATCTTGACATTGAGCTGCGGATAGACAACGCTGTTACGGATCTGTTCCCATGCTCTGCCGGTGCAGAACATGGCAAAGGTGGAAAGGAAGGCCATATAGCCGCTGGCTGCCAGACCGGCTGCCACACCGACCATGTCATCTTCAGCAATGCCCATTTCAAAGAATCTTTCCGGTGCTACGTTTTTTGCTTTTATAGACTGCGTACTGCCAGCCAGATCGGCATCCAGTACGACGATTTTCGGGTTTTCCTTTACCAGCTGGGCAATCGTTTCTCCATATGCTTCGCGGGTTGCTTTTGCCATAATACGGTTCTCCTTTGTTTTTTACATTCCATCCCTATTATACCTGTATTCCCAAATTAAAAAAGGAGACCCATCCAGGTCTCCAAATTCTTCTTACAGTCTTTCGCCCTTTTCGATATCAAGGAAGTATTTGTAAGTGTCAACGGTCAGTTCACCGCAGGCTGCTTCATCGCAGGCGATGATCGCACCGTTGTGCATCTGCAGTGCGGAACATGTCCACTTATGGGATACGTTGCCTTCAACGGTAGCCGCAAGTGCTCTTGCCTTGTTGTGACCGCTGATCAGTACCAGGACTTCCTTGGAGTCTGTAACTGTGCCGATACCTACGGACAGAGCCTTGGCAGGAACCTTTTCCGGATCGTTGCCGAAGAAACGGCTGTTAACGATTCTTGTATCCGTTGTCAGGATTCTGACACCGGTACGCGAAGCCAGGGATGTGAACGGTTCGTTGAATGCCAGGTGGCCGTCAACACCAATGCCACCCATGAAGAGGTCGATGCCGCCATAGGAAGCGATCTTTTCTTCATATCT
Organism: uncultured Erysipelotrichaceae bacterium; assembly: GCA_902793635.1. Lineage (GTDB taxonomy): Bacteria > Bacillota_I > Bacilli_A > Erysipelotrichales > Erysipelotrichaceae > Bulleidia. The sequence goes on from CADBEA010000052.1 coordinate 11,472, forward strand.
TGCACATTCACCTTCCGGATCATCGGTCATACCGTTGAGAATGTTGATGTTCTCCGGCTTCATGTCTACCAGATGATCAAAGAAATTGTCATGCATGAAATACCAGTAGCTCTGGTCATGTTCACGCGGCAGGCCAAGATATTCGTCCATGTTGAAAGTGACAACATTTGCGAAGGAAACTTCACCGGCTTTGTTCTTTTCGATCAGTCTCTTGTATACGCCGATCGGGGAAGAACCGGTTGGCAGACCAAGTACGAACGGTCTGTTCTCTTTGTGGCTGTTGATTTTGTTGGCAATGTAATTCGCAGCCCATTCACACATCTTGTCGTAATTGTCCTGAATAACTACTCTCATTGTTTTTAGCTCCTTCTGCTTTTATGCAATATGTCCTTTTGCTTTGATTACTTCTATTACAGAATCCACGTACTTCTCGCATATTTCATCTGTTTCAGCCTCTACCATGACTCGGATGACCGGTTCTGTACCGGATTCTCTGACGAGAATACGGCCGGTGTCACCGAGTTCGTCTGCGACCTTCTGTACAGCAGCCTGTACATCCGGATCATTCTGTGCTTCCGGCTTGGACTTGACTCTGACATTCTTCAGAACCTGCGGATAGAAGACAACCGGCGCAGCCAGTTCGCTCATCGGCTTGTTTCTCTCAATGAACACTTCCATCATCTTCAGGGATGTCAGGATACCGTCACCGGTTGTGGCATATTTCGTGAAGATAATATGACCGCTCTGTTCACCACCGATACGATGTCCGTTCTGGACCATGTTTTCATAGACATACTTGTCACCAACCTTGGTCTTTTCATAGTTGATACCAACTTTATCCAGTGCTTTGTATAAGCCAAAGTTGGACATGACAGTCGTAACGATCGTGTTGTTCAGAAGCTTGCCTCTTTCCTTCATATAGAGACCATAGATATACATAATATGGTCACCAGTCACGACATTGCCCTTTTCATCAACGCACAGGCATCTGTCCGCGTCACCGTCATAGGCAAAGCCTACATCCAGGTTGTTGTCGACAACGAACTTCTGTAAATGTTCAATGTGTGTGGAACCGCAGTCTGTATTGATGTTGTATCCATCCGGTTCATCATTGATGACATATGTCTTTGCGCCTAAAGCATTAAAGACACTCTTGGCAATCTGCCAGGCGGCGCCGTTGGCAACATCCAGACCGACTTTCTTTCCCTTGAAGGAATACTTGGACAGGGAAATCAGATAACCGACATAACGGTTTCTGCCTTCCACATAGTCAACGGTACGGCCAATTTCCGCTCTTTCGGCAAGCGGAACATCAATCTTACCGTCAATGTAATCCTCGACCATCAGAATGGTCTCTTCATCCATCTTCTCACCGTGATCATTGATCAGCTTAATACCGTTGTCATAGAACGGGTTGTGAGATGCGGAAATCATAATACCGCAGTCAAAGTCTTCTGTTCTGGCAATGTAAGAAACGCTGGGTGTTGTCGTCACATGCATGATATAGGCATCCGCACCGGAAGCAGTTAAGCCGGCACACAATGCATACTCAAACATGTAGGATGATCTTCTGGTATCCTTACCGATGACGATCTTGGCTTTCTTGTTCTGTCTTTTACCGTAATACCAGCCTAAAAAGCGGCCAATCTTCACGGCATGTTCATACGTCAGTACGACATTTGCCTCACCACGAAAGCCGTCTGTACCAAAATACTTACCCATATATAGTCCTCTTTTCTAATCAAAAACTACTCTATATTATAATTATTCCCGTTCATGTTGTGAACAAGAACATACATGTAGCATGTGAAAAATCAGTGAAGTTCTATGCAAGGAACAGACAGCCAATGCCATTCCCACCACAGTTCATGGCATTGCAAGCCAAGAAAAACTCGCTAAGGTTTGTCAACACAAAATGCATTAAAGAATAATACACATTATGAAAATTCGTTCTAAATAGAACGATTTTCTTTCGGGCTGATTGT
>CADBEA010000053.1 GCA_902793635.1 uncultured Erysipelotrichaceae bacterium
AGTGGTCACACCTGTTCCCATCCCGAACACAGAAGTTAAGCACTTCAGCGGCCGACATAGCCCCCTGGGTGAAGTACGCTCGTTGCCAGGTCTTTTTTTATGTCTGATTCTATATTAAAATAGGACTATGCAAACAGAAGCTGAGAGAATATTTTACCGCCGTTTATATATCCTGATAGGCCTGACTGCAGCAATGGTATGCGGTCTTTTTTATCTGATGTATCTGACGGTTGTGAAAGAACGTACAACAGTTTCTGCCGAAACCAGGTTCACTAAAGTACAAAAAGCTGTTGAAATAGTATATGATTCTGACAAGAAAATACTTATTCCGACAGCCGATGTGATTGTTCCGGATGACAATAAACCGGCTGATCAGCCAGCCAAACCGGATGAAGAAAAGAAACCTGAAACTGAAACAGCCGATGTCACAACCAACAGTTCCTTACTGAGAATAGTTAGTCCTGCCGCCAAGATCGATCCCGGCTATGTGCCGGACCGACTGGTCGTACCTGACGTTCCGATGTATCAGGTCCAGGAACTTCGCCCCGAAGCTGCTTCGGCATTGGAGGAAATGTTCGCGGCAGCTGCGCAGGATGGCTATGATCTTTATCTGATCAGCGGCTTCAGGTCATACGATTATCAGGTTGGATTGTGGAATTATTATGTAGATTATTTCGGTTTAAGTTATACTGAACATATAGATGCACATCCTGGCGGAAGTGAACATCAGCTAGGTTTATCTGTTGATATAGGGACCACGGATGACGTGTGCCGGCTTGACACCTGTTTTGGGGGAACGGGCGCCTTTGCATGGCTGCAGGCGAATTCATACAAATACGGCTATATCGAACGATACCCTCAGGACAAAGAAGCAGTAACCGGCATCATGTATTCACCATGGAGTTTCCGCTATACCGGCAGGCAAGAAGCAGAAAAACTGTATCAGACCAGTCTGACCATGGAAGAGTACTACCACATGAATTAAAACACTACAGCGTATACTGAACTGTGTTATTCGTAAGACAGAATGGTATATCATTACGAACAACTTGTGGGAGAACTTATATGATGACTGATCTTAAAGATGTGAAAACAACAATTTCACAAAAAATGCAGAAAATCGGCCGTCTGGGGATTGCCTATGCGAAAGAACGCGTCAAAGACCCGGAACTATCTACCGTTCAGTATAAAGTGTGCGTCACAGTTTATAACAATCCCGGTCTGAGTCAGGATTCGGTTTCACGTGATCTCGGCATGGACAAGAGTTCCATTGCCAAACTGATTTCAAAGTTGATGAGCATCGATGTGATTTACCGTAATACCAACCCGAAAGACCGCCGGGAATATAAGCTTTTTCTGACGGAAAAAGGTCTGGCATTAACGGAAGAGTTTCTCTGCTACATGTTTGAATGGGAAACAAGGATCTGCGAGTATGTCGGTGTCGATTACTTCCTGGTGCATGAACAGCTGACTTCTATTCTGACAGAAGCAGAAGGGTTGATTGAGTAAGGCGCCTGTCATATAATTTTTTGCTGAAACCAATTGAAATGATAGCGCTTTCCGTATAAAATTTAATAGACAATAAGAAAGGTCGAAAGAAAGAAGGATTATAATTATGTCTAAAAAAATCACACTTTTCTGCTCTGCAGGTATGTCAACATCTCTGCTGGTAAACAAAATGAAGGAAGAAGCTCAGAAGAAGGGCGCCGATTATGAAATCGCTGCTTATTCTCTGAACGAAGTAGACCAGTATGGTCCGCAGGCTGATGTCATTCTTGTTGGTCCGCAGGTACGTTTCGCGCTGGCAAAGCTGAAGAAGCAGTTCCCGGATAAGCCGATCGATGCAATCGATATGCGTTCCTATGGCTTGATGGATGGCAAAGCCGCTATCGCTTTAGCTGAAAAATTAATGGGTTTATAATTACCCTGTAATTCATTAGATATAAAGAAGGAGAGAACAAATGTCTAAGAAAATTACTTTATTCTGTGCAGCCGGTATGTCCACATCTCTGTTAGTTAACAAGATGAAGGAAGCTGCAGCAGCAGCGGGCAAAGACTATGAAATCGCTGCTTACTCCCTCGGCGAACTCGACCAGCACGGTCCGGTAGCAGATGTTATTCTGTTAGGCCCACAGGTTCGTTTCGCAAAGGCTAAGGTTGAAGCTGCATGCCCGGGCAAGCCGATTACAGACATCCCGATGCAGATGTATGGTCTGATGGACGGTAAGGGCACATTAGCTCTCGCCATGAAATTATTAGGAGACGAATAAGAATATGGAAGGAACAGAATTAGTTGCGTTCAATATCATCGCTTCAGTAGGAACTGCTCGTTCCAGCTATATCGCAGCAATCGATGAAGCAGCTGCTGGCAACTTCGACGAAGCTGAAGCTCTGATCAAAGAAGGTCAGGAAGCATTCAACGGCGGTCACGCTGCTCACCAGGAACTGCTCGTTAAGATGGCTAACGGCGAAACAGTCACAATGACTCTGCTTCTCACTCATGCTGAAGACCAGCTGATGAGTGCTGAATCTTTCGGTATTTTAGCTGAAAAATTCTTAGCTCTGTACAAGAAGCTCGGTTAATCAAATATTCAAAAAGGATGCGTTAAACCATTGGCGCATTCTTTTTTTGACCCATGCAGGAGGCAGTGAAATGATAAAGGCGATTTTCTTTGATTTCGACGACACACTGGGAGACAGAGTCGCGTATGCGACTGACTGCTACCGGGAAATACTGGAGGAATACGGCGGTACAGATGATCCGGTTCTCCTGGAAATGATGATACAGGACTGTGTTTTATGGGATGAGTTCGGCACCACCCCGAAAACATATGTTCAGGAAATGCTTGCCAGACATTATCAGATCAACCTGCCTTTTGAAAACTTCACCGATTACTGGATCGATCATCAATGGAATCATGTCATTCCTTTTGAAGACTGTGAGGAAACACTGCGCGTCCTGTCTGGCCGCTATAAACTCGGTATTATTTCCAACGGCCGGAGTGATGCCCAGCGGCTGAAACTGGAAACATCAGGTCTGGCCGGCTATTTCCCGGCGGAACATATCATAGTCAGCGGCGACTATGATTTTGCCAAGCCGGATCCGCGGATCTTTCTGGAAGCCTGCCGGCGTCTGGATGTACTTCCAAAGGAAGCGGTCCATGTCGGGGATATCTACAGCAAGGACATTGCCGGGGCGTTAAGAGCCGGACTGCAGCCGGTCTGGATGACCCGTCAGAGCCACAGAAGAGGCGGCGGAGATGTCCTGAAAATCGAAAAAATCAAAGAGTTGCTGCTTTATTTCTGATGTAAGCGGTTACCCTCTGTTTGCGAATTATTTAATAAGTGCAGCTCAGAAATAATATGTTATGATTGAACGGCACAAGGAAGGAGTGTATACGTCTTATGGATATTGAGGTAATGCGTCAGCATGCGAAAAACATAAGAATCAGTATTATCAAGGAAACCGCAGCAGCGAAGTCAGGGCATCCGGGAGGATCACTGAGTGCCGCTGATATTATGACCGTTCTGTACTTTGCTGTAATGGATTTTACAGCTGAAAATGCCGGTTCTCTGGATCGTGACAGATTTGTCCTCTCAAAGGGACATGCTTCACCTGCGTTATATGCTGTTCTGGCTGAAAAGGGAGTGATCTCCCATGATGAGCTGCTGACTTTCAGAGGTCTGCACTCCAGACTGCAGGGACATCCGGATATGAACGCGCTGGATGGAATTGATATGACGACAGGTTCGCTGGGACAGGGACTCTCAGCCGCTGTCGGCATGTGCCTGGCCAATAAACTGGACGGAAATTCCCACCGCGTCTACTGCCTGGTCGGCGACGGTGAGGCGGAAGAAGGCCAGATCTGGGAAGCAGCCATGGCTGCCGCCCATTATAACTGCGACAATCTGTGTGCCATTATCGATGAAAACGGCCTGCAGATCGACGGCCCGACAGCTGAAGTCATCGGACCGGCTCCGTTTGAGGACAAATTCCGTGCTTTCGGATGGAATGTTCTCAGCATTGACGGACATGACTATGAAGCCATTTACAACGCCCTGATGGCAGCGAAGGAATGCAAGGGCAAACCAACCTGCATCGTTGCCAAAACCATTAAGGGAAAAGGTGTTTCCTTTATGGAAAATCAGGTCAACTGGCATGGTGTTGCCCCGAATGCGGAACAGCGTGATGCCGCTCTGAAAGAACTGGAGGCTGCGTAAGATGGCTAAGGCGACGAGAGACGCTTACGGTGAGCAGATCAGAGAACTTGCCATTCAGAATCCGAAGATCGTGGCGCTGGACGCTGACCTGGCCGGTTCCACAAAAGCGGCGGAAGTTAAAAAAGTCGCGCCGGAGCGATTCTTCGATATGGGTATTGCCGAAGCTGATATGATCGGCGTTGCGGCAGGTCTTGCGGCAAGCGGATATATTCCGTTCGCTTCGTCCTTCGCGATGTTCTGCACCGGCAGAGTCTGGGAACAGATCCGCAACAGTGTCGCTTATCCGGGACTGAACGTCAAGATCGTCGGTTCGCACAGCGGTATTACCGTCGGTGAGGACGGAGTTACCCATCAGGCAATCGAAGATATGGCGATCATGCGCGATATTACCGGTCTGGCTGTATATGTTCCATGTGACCCGACGGAAACGAAAGCTGTGATCCGTCATGTCGCGGAAACAGACGGTCCATGCTATGTACGTCTTGGCCGTTCCAAGGTGGAAGACGTCTATCCGGAAGGAACCGACCTCGATGTCACCAAGGTTCGTATCCTGAAAAGCGGCAGTAAGGTCGCGGTGTTTGCCTGCGGACTGATGGTGCAGTCTTCGCTTGGCGCTGCCGAACTGCTGAAAAAAGAAGGCATTGACGTTACCGTCGTCGATGTCTGCGCGATCAAGCCGTGCGACGAAGAAGGAATTATCAATATCCTGAAAGATCATGAGACGATCTTTACGGTAGAAGAGCATTCCGTTACCGGCGGCCTCGGTTCCATGATCTGTGAAGTGGCGGCTGAATACTGCCCGCGCCGCATTTACCGTATCGGTATGTATGGTTTTGCCGGTTCCGGCAGCTGGGACGTTCTCCTGAAGGAGTACAAACTTGACAGCCAGGGCGTCTATGAACAGATCAAAGAGAGACTGAACGGCTGAACCGAAAAAAGTATTATGCCAACACAGAACCGGGAGTGAATCCCGGTTTTTTTCTGTCTCTGTACATTCGTTTGCAGGCTGTCTTGTAAGTTGTGAAAAAAATAATTATAATCAGTATATGATAACTGAACGCGTTCAGTTATATCTGTGAAAGACAATTGCGACAGGAATGATTCCGCTTATGGAAGGAGACCCGGATGCCGCGTGCCGCGAAGGATACAAGAGAAAAGATACTGCAAGCCGCCCGCGAGCAGCTGCTTGAGCATTCTGACGAAGCCTTTTCAATGCGCAGAATCGCCGGACTTTCCGGTGTTTCCGCCGGGACGATCTACAACCATTTTCCCGATAAGGACAGTCTGATCGCAGCTATTATGATCGAAGACTGGCACCGGACGCTGTCCCTGATGGATAGAAGATGCAAGAAGGCGAAGAGTTTTACCGCCGGGGTGGCCGGAATCTACAAATCTTTGTCAGATTTTGTCTCCGTATACCGCAGCACCTGGATGGACTACCGTGTTTCCGGCAATTACGCCATCATGCAGAACCGCCGTCATAAAGAACTGGTCAATGAAATCGCCGCGTTTATCAGAAATCTTCTCGAGCGTTTTGCCCAGGAGAAGGATCTGAACATGGATATCATCCTGGCGGAGAATATTCTGACCGCGGCGGTGCAGAAGGATATTGATCTGGAGACACTGCTGCAGCTGGCGGCGTATATCGCAGATTAAAAAAGAGGTGAAAAGAAATGAGCAGTTTTAAAGACCTTAGAATCGTCGATAATTTTTATCAGACATCACTGTTCTTTCCGATGCCGGTCGTGCTGATCAGCACGCTGACGGATGACGGAAAGACAACCTGCGGACCGTATTCACTGGTGCAGCCGTTCTATATTGCCGGCAAGGATTACTATGCGATGATGCTGTGCTGCCGCAACTCCAGCAATACCGCCCAGAATCTGATTAAGCACAAGAAATGTGTCCTGAATTTCCTGCCTGATAAAATGTCATATTTCAAGGAAACCGTCCGGCTGGGCTGGCCGGGTGACACGCCGGAAGAAAAGATGAAGGATTTCCGCTTCACTCTGGAAGACGGTCTCAGGAAACAGAGTGACCCGCAGGGGACATATCCCCAGGTGATCGCGGAAGCATTCCAGGCAATGGAATGTACATGGATGGACAATCTGGAACATTGTGAAGATACACCGACGCTGCCGGAAGGTGCCGATCATTATGAGCAGGAAAGCTATCATGATTTCAACGGCATCACATCACCATACGGAGCTCACTTTGTTCTCCGTGTGGATAAGATTCTGATGAAGGAAAAATACTACAACGCTATTGTCAACGGTGTGAAGCGCTTTGATTTCCCGCCCTGCCCGGTTGACTATGGTTACCGTGATTCCAAGAATTTCTGGTATCACAAGCACAATCTGATGATTCCGGAACTGCTGCCGATGCGTAAAACCACCGTTCAGTCAGTCCGCTACGCAGCCGACCGCATCGATCCGAGCATCCGCTTCACCGATGATGCCCTGGAAAAACTGGTCAATGTGCCGCGTGTCTTCCTGCCGACTGTCCTCAAGGGCTGCATTAAATGGGCCAAGGAAAACGGGGTCAGTGAGATTACTGCCAGGGAAATGGATATTATTAACGATAAGAGGAATAAGGAAAAAAAGAAATGATGGATCTTAGTGCACTGCGCAGCAGTATTGTGAACGTTTTTGCGGAAGACGGACTCAGAGAACTTCCCAAAGACGAGTATTCTGCTGGCAAATATCCAAAACTTCTTCCGGTCATGCATTTTGTCATTGACCGTTACCGACTGGAAGGCTTCGGCCATCTGATGACCATGCATACTACGTCCAAAGTCGGCATGGAACTGCTGACAGCAGCTCTGATGCCTTATGAGGGCAGTGACGTACCGTTCATGTTGCTGGACATCATGCAGATGAACAAGCGCATTATTGTTTTTGTCGAGTATTACGACTGCACGGCAGAGCATCCGGAACAGCCGCTGCTGCAGGCAGTCGCGGATAAATATGCCGCTCTGCATGCGTATGATGAAAAACCGGCGTGGTATGTGAACGAGAGAGCGCCGTATTCACTGATCAAGGAAGGCACTCCTGAGGATGAAAACCTCATGCGGGAATGCGTCCTCGTGTCGGTGACAAGTTACCGTGAAGTCATGCGGGAAGCGAAAAAGAATCCTACCAACCTGGAAGGTCTGAAGGTATTCCGCGAACGTATGATCAAGGATGGAAATCCGTCTTCGGAGATCCTCAACAAAGTATTGGGCAAAGAAGGAGCAGCCACATTCTTCAGGAAATGTGTCATGCCGCTGAATGACAAAGGAGAATAAAAAAATGAAAGTATTACTTGCAGGAGCTTTTGGTAAGCTCGGAACAGACGTTCTGAAGACACTTGTCCGGGAAGGACATGATGTTCTCGCCATCGATATGGTCACAAGAGATGTTGACGGTATCGAAGGAAAGTATGAGAAGAAGGTTGTCGATGTCACAAAACCGGATCAGGTGGAAGGTATCTGCGCCGGCCGGGAAGTCGTTGTCACAACAGTCGGTCTGACCCGTGGTTTTGACAAAGTAACAAATTATGACATTGACTATCAGGGCAACTTGAATCTGCTTAACGATGCTGTTAAGCAGGGCGTGAAGAATTTCGCTTATGTTTCCGTTCTGAAGGCGGATGATCCGCGGGCGGCCAACATTCCGATGCTGGATGCCAAAGCAAAGCTGGAAAAGAAGCTGAAGGCCAGCGGTCTGCAGTATACGATTTATCGTCCGACCGGCTATTTCTATGACATCGTCAAGGTTTTCAAACCGATGATTGCCAAGGGAAAGGTTACCCTGCTTGGCAAGGACAATGTATCCTGCAATGTTATCGATACAACTGATCTGGCAGATTTCATGGTTGAACATATGCTGGATGACAACAAGACATATAACATCGGCGGTACGGAAACATATACATATGAAGAAATTGCCAACATGATGTTCGCCGTCAACAACAAGACACCAAATATCTCAAGAGCACCGGAATGGCTGTTCGACGTGCTGGCCTGGATCCAGAAGATCAGAAAGACCGGTAAGGAAGGCCTGATCCGTTTCTCCAAGTGGACAATGACCGAATCTATGGTTGCTGATACACAGTATGGAAAGCTCTCTTTCAAAAAGTACATTGAAGAGAACGGAAAGGTCGATGAGTAATGGGCTGGAATCTTCTCTGGATCGTATTCGTGGCATGCCTTCTGGCCTGCTCGATCGGTTTCAAAAAATTCGTCTGGTTCATGTCGATTGGCTACGGACTCGGTATTGCCGCCGGCGGCGCTGCCATTCTCTGCATTTTCTTTTCCAAGCTGAACTGGCTGTCAGTCTTCCAGTGCGCGGTTCTGCTGTTCTACGGCATCCGTCTGGCTTACTTCCTGTGGTCACGTGAACGCAACAGCAAGGCTTATCTGGAAGCCATGAAGGGTGTTTCCGACAGCACCGTTCCGATGCCGGTCATGGTCTGCATGTGGATCTTCATGGGTGCGCTTTACACCATGCAGGTTTCACCGGTTTTCTACCGTCTGTATAATGGCAGCGCAGATATCGTTGTACCGCTGATCGGCGCATTGATCTCTCTTGCCGGTGCCTGCATCGAAGCGACGGCTGACAAGCAGAAGAGCGAACAGAAAAAGACAAATCCGAACAAGGTGGCCATGGAAGGACTCTTCCGTCTGTGCCGCTGCCCGAACTATTTCGGAGAACTGCTGATGTGGCTGGGTGTTTTCATCGGCGGTCTGACAACCTACAGCGGTATCGGCCAGTGGCTGATGGCAGTGATTTCCTTCATCGCTATCTGCGTCATCATGTTCAACGGTGCCCAGCGTCTGGAAAAGAGACAGTCGGAACGGTATGGCGATGATCCGGAATTCAATCATTACTGTGACACGACACCGATCATCATTCCGTTTGTGCCGCTCTATCATCTGAACAAAAAGGGAGATAAATAAACATGACACTGCCAATGGCGATCGTGGATTATATCCCGGTCATTCTGTTCCTGATGGCAGCCATGACACTTCTGCATGACCTCTATCATATGATGTCCAAAGGCGCCTTTGCTTTACTGACGGCCGGACTGATCGTTATTTCCGTTGCCGGGTTTTACAAAGCAACCTGGAAACTTTTGTATGCACTGAATATCTGCGATTTTGCGGTATTGAATACGTCATTTTTCCCGATGCAGGCAACCGGCTTTATGCTCGGCGGCATCGGCATGCTGGCGCTGCTGTTCTTCCCGCAGAAGAAAGGTGCTTATGTCGCGGCAGCTCCGGCTGTCTTCAATGGCACGATGATCTTCGTGGTATTCACGATTCTCGGCACCTGCAGTATCTGGGGCGGGCTGGCCGCAATCGCCGCGAAAATGAAAAAGAAAAATATCATGATCCTTTTCCTGGTTTCTCTCGTCTGTATGCTTGGTATGGGATATCTTTCCTCAAAAGATTTTTCAAACCCGATGATGAACTGGATCGGGGAAGGGGTCAATCTCCTGGGTATGGTTCTCTACAGCTCAGGTGTCCGCTTACTGCATCAGGCAGGACTGGCGACACTTGAATACAAATAAATGAAAGATGCATCAGTCTGACTGGTGCATTTTTCATTGTCAGAAGATGCTTCCGCAGGCTACACTGAAACCGGAGGAAACGGAAGTATGTTAATGGTATGCTACAACAAATGCGGAACCTGCCGGAAAGCGAAAAAATGGCTGGAAGAACACGGCATTTCCTTTACGGAAAGAGATATCAAAAGTGAAAATCCGACAGCTGCCGAACTGAAAAAATGGCAGAAAAAGAGCGGTGTGGAATGGCGTAAATTCTTCAATACCAGCGGCCGGCTGTATAAAGAAAACAATATCAAAGACCGCCTGAAAGAGATGAATGATGAAGAAATCATCGAACTGCTTGCCAGTGACGGCATGATGGTAAAAAGACCGATCCTGGTTACTGACGATAAGGTGCTGATCGGTTTTAAGGAAAACGAATACGAAACACTTCTGAATCAATAAAACTGCCTTTATGTACAGGCAGTTTCTTTACTTATCGGAATTCTTTTTTTCTTTTCTCTGCCGCTTTTACCAGATCAAAGTCTTCCAGTACATAACAGTCCAGATCAGAGATGACAGATAATGCCCGGTTCAAAGCAGTATCGTCGAGAAAACGGCGGGGATCATGGACATCCAGACCGATAATGACGGGACATTTTTTCCGTGCGAATTCTTCAAAGAAAACGCGGGTCGGATAGGGATAACGAGGTCCGTCCGCGAACTGATACATGCCTCTCTGTACACCTGAGCCGGCATTCAGTTCCAATGGCATATTGTACTTCAGGGAGATATCGGCAATACGGGCGGCACATTCCCGCACAGATCCGTCCAGCCGCTGATAGCGGTACAGGGCGACATCAGGATGAGCGATGTAGTCGCACAGATTCCGTTCGCATGCCTTTTCCAGCATATCCACATACCGATGCAGGGTATCACCGTCATTGATGGAATAGACGCTGACTCTGTCAAAGTAAACGTTATGCTGGCCGAGAATCAGATAATCCAGGGTACGGCGGTATTCACTGAGGGTTTCCCACTGTTCGGGATAGTATTCAACTTCCATGCCGAGATGGATACGGATCTGATCCTTATACTTTTCCTGCAGTGAACGGATGCTGGAGATATAATCCGGCACTTCACTGATATCCATTCTTTCATATGGCTGCGGTGTCGGATAAGCAGCGTGATCGCTGAATCCCAGGGTTTTCAAGTCGCCCTGAATAGCAGCCAGTACATATTCTTCATCTTCACCTGTGGCATGGCCGCAGCGTTTTGTATGGGTGTGCCAGTTTGTTTTGATCATATTGAGTACCTTTGTATTCCTTCAGTATATCTGCCAGTTCCTGCGGACTTGTGACGATCCGGATAGCACCGGCTTTTTTCATGTCTTCGGTATTGCCGAAACCCCAGCTGACGCCGAACGACGCAAGACCGGTTTCCGATGCGCCGATGATATCGAATACAGTATCGCCGATCATCAGCGGGCTGCTGAAGCTGCTTTGCGCCAGGAGCCATTTCAGAACGTCCTTTTTCTTTTCCCGGCTGCGGTCATATGTAGCACCGGCAATGATTTCAAAATAAGGTGTCAGATGGAAACGTTCAAGAAGTTCCTTTGCCAAAGGCTCCGGTTTGGACGTAGCGGTAAAGAGGCAATAACCTTTTTCCTTCAGTGTCCTAAGACAGTTTTCAATGCCGTCATAGGGTTCGCATTCGTATTTGCCTTCCGTGTAATAGAGCTCACGGTATCGCCGTACTGCTTCCGGCACATGTTCCTCGGGAATACCGAAACGGGGAAATGTCTCGGAAAGCGGTGGGCCGACAAAGACGCACAGTTCATTCATGTCACTGACAGTGATATCGAAAAAAGACAGAGCATATGCGGCACAGCGCATGATTCCCGCTCCGGTATTCAGCAGAGTGCCGTCCAGATCAAAAAACAGAGCGTCATATTCCGGCATCGTGTTCCTCCAAACAACAAGAATATATCACAGTTTCCCGGGAAATATGGGATGGAATGATTGACGGGACGGACAACTCAGTTATAATAATAGTTGAACAGTTGTTCAAATGAGGAAATGATTATGACAACACTGAAATATAAACTGGAAGGTCTTGACTGTGAACACTGCGCCGCCCGGCTGGAAAGGAAACTGGCTGCTCTGGAAGGAATTGAAGAAGCACAGGTTCTTTATCCGGACTGCATTTGTGTTCTGAAAACAGATAAAGAAGAAAGTGAAATAGAACCGGCAATCCTGCAGTTGATCAAAGAAGAGGAACCGGAAATCGTACCGGAAGAACTGCATGAACATCATCATGACCATGATCACTGTGACTGTCATGAGCACCATGAACACGAACATCATGATCATGAACATCATCACGATGAACATGAAGAAGCGGTCTATTACTTTGAAGTAAAAGGTGTGGAC
>CADBEA010000054.1 GCA_902793635.1 uncultured Erysipelotrichaceae bacterium
GATGTAAGCCTGCACGTTTTTTTGTTTGTCCCCAGGTTTTGTCCCCAAATTTCATCCCGGATTAGTTTGAACTTTCCCCAAGATTATTTGGTAACCCGTTTTACGTTATCAGCAGTCGCCGGAAACGTGCGGCTTGACGTTCTTCGGAATCAGGCACTTGTACGGTTCGTCAGCTGTCCGTTTCTCGAACTCGTCTTTTGCCCGTTCGATCCAGCTCTGGTCTTCGAAGATCTTTTCGGAAGCCAGGGCGAGAACTTCAGCAGCCTTGTATACCGACTTGATGGCGATGTCGGATTTGCCCTGGGCGACCAGCTGCCAGGAATGACCCGGTGTGCCGTAGGAGTAGGAAGCGACATTGAAGGTGGCGGTCGGAACAACCCAGGAGACATCACCGACGTCGGTCGATCCCATACTGCAGTCCTCACTGTGCTTATTGCGGACAAAGAGTGTGTTGATCGGACTGTTCTTCATGTTTTCAAACAGTTCATCCTTATTGGTGACGGATGCGGAAATCATGTCCTTGGTGATCGGCTCGCCGACTTCCTTGAACTGCTGGGCATAGGCGAGATCTTCCGGTGTGTATTCGATCATGCCGGCTTCGTCAAAGCACTGTTCGACGAGGTCTTCCAGCGCGTAGTTCGGCAGGGTGTTGCTCAATGCTTCGTCAAAATGGATCTCCATTCTGGTTTCCGTCATCAGGGCAGCGCCTTTAGCGATATTGATGACTCTGTCATAGAGTGCCTGACAGCGGGAATTGGTGATCGAGCGGATGAAGTAGTATACTTCCGCTTCCGCCTGGACGACGTTCGGAGATTTGCCGCCGGGATTGGTGATCGCGTAATGCACACGGTCAGTGCTCGGCATATGTTCACGCATGTAGTTGACACCGATATCCATCAGTTCCACCGCGTCAAGGGCGCTTCTGCCCAGTTCCGGATCGCCGGCCGCATGGCTTGCCTTGCCAAAGAAACGGAAATAAGCGGCGATGCAGCTCTGTGAGGAACCGGTGCCGACCTGGGTGATGTCACTTGGATGCCATGCCAGAGCGATATCGACATCATCGAAGACACCGTCTCTTGCCATGTAGGCTTTGCCGGATCCGGCTTCTTCCGCCGGACAGCCCATGACCAGGATCGTGCCGGGGCATTTCTTTTCCTCCAGCCAGTCCTTGATCAGAAGACCCGCTCCGACACAGCCGGTGCCGAGCAGATGATGGCCGCAGCCGTGTCCCATTTCCTGACCGTTCGGCCGTTTCTTCGGTACATTGGCTTCCTGGCCGAGACCGTACAGGGCGTCGTATTCACCGAGCAGGGCGATGACCGGATGGCCGCTGCCGTATTTCGCAATATAGGCGGTTTCGATGCCGACGATATTCTCGGTCACTTCAAAGCCTTTGTCGCGCAGGTAGTCAGCCTGTCTTTTACAGCTGTAGAATTCCTGGAAGGCGGGTTCCGGATGGTCCCAGATGTCGCATGCCATTGCTTTCAATTCTTCTTCATACAGTTTTTTCATGATTATTTTCCTCTTTGTTAAAGAGTATAGCATTTTCCGGCGGTGAATGTGTTTTACAGCATCCCAAAAAGGCATATAATGAAAACCGTTACCAGGAAAGCGAGAATCTTTTTATGACAGAAATCATGGCGATGGAATTTATCCGCAAACTTCCAACCCCGGAAGAAATCAAAACGGAATTTCCCATCGATGACAATATCAGAACGATCAAAGCAGAGCGTGATCAGACCATCCGTAATATCTTCACGGGCCGGGACGGAAGACTGCTTCTGATCATCGGACCGTGTTCGGCCGACCGCGAGGATGCTGTTCTCGAATACATGCACAGACTGCGCAAAGTACAGGACGAAGTCAGTGATAAGATCTTCATGGTTCCGCGTGTCTATACCAACAAGCCGCGGACGACCGGCATCGGCTACAAAGGCATGCTGCACCAGCCGGATCCGCATAAAAGCGAAGACATGCTGGCAGGCCTGATCGCCATCCGTGACATGCATACAAGAGTGGTAAGGGAAACGGGTTTTACCTGTGCGGAGGAAATGCTGTATCCGGAAAACCATTATTATCTTTCCGATCTGCTGAGCTATGTCGCGGTAGGGGCGAGATCAGTTGAAGACCAGCTGCACCGTATCGTGGCCAGCGGTATCGGTATTCCTGCCGGTATGAAGAATCCGACCGGCGGTGACATCTCGGTCATGATGAATTCCATCACTGCTGCCCAGAGTCCTCAGAAATTCGTTTACCGCGGCTGGGAAGTACGTACGGAAGGAAATCCTTTTGCCCATGCCATTCTCAGAGGCTATGTGGACAAGCACGGCAACAGTTATCCGAATTACCACTATGAGGACCTGATGCATCTACTGCAGGAGTATCATGACAGAGAACTGGAGAATCCAGCTGTCATCGTCGACTGCAATCACGCCAACTCCGGTAAACGTTATCTTGAGCAGATCCGTATTGCCAAAGACATCATGCACAGCTGCCATGTTTCCAGGGATATTCACCGTCTTGTCAAAGGCCTGATGATCGAAAGCTACCTGCTTGACGGCAATCAGAAAACAGACGGAACGGAATACGGAAAGTCAATTACCGACCCGTGCCTCGGTTGGGAGAAAACGGAAACGCTGATCAGGGAATTGGCAGAACTCGTAGAATAAAAAAAACTGATCCGGTGAAACCGGATTTCAGGCTGTTGACAAAGTCGACAGACATAAAAAGAAAAGAATGATAGAATAAGAATGCAAGAAGAGCACGTATATATTCTCCTGTCGCCAACAGAGAATTTGTGCCTCTTGCATTTTTTCATTAAGAGAAGAGTATGCAGGAATGGTAAAATACAGACAGGCGACAGGAGAATAAACATATGACAATGACAAACCGAAACAATCGTAAACATGACTGCTTCATTCTAAGTACATTGGAAGAATTGGTACCACAGGATCACGAGGTCAGAAAGCTGGAAACTGCGATCGATTGGAATTTCATTTATCCGATCGTCAAGGATCTGTACAGCTGTAAGGGAAGACCTAGTATTGATCCTGTGGTTTTATTTAAAATGATCATCATCAATTACACGTTTGGCTTAAACTCGATGCGGAAAACATGCCGTGAGACAGAAGTGAATCTTGCGTATCGCTGGTTCCTTGGAATCACGATCGACGAAAAGGTACCCGATTATTCTACCTGGGCACAGAACTACATCCGCAGATATCGTGATTCAGAAGTATTTGAACAGATCTTCGGATATATTCTGGATCAGGCAATCGAAGCCGGATTCATCCATCCCGAGACAGTGTTCGGAGATGCGACGCATATGAAGGCAAACGCCAATAGGAGGAAGAGTAAAAAAGAAGAAGTAGAACTTGTAAAAAAGATCTATGAAGATGAACTTCTTGAAGAGATCAATACTGTCAGGAAAGCACACAAACAGAAAAGCGTCGATTGCCTCAGCAGGACAGAACTTGATTTTGATGAAGGAACCGGAGAACAGATAAAAAGAGTCAAGACAAAAGAGATCAAAACAAGTATCACTGATCCTGAAAGCGGAAACTATCATAAGGGTAAACATGAGGAATGTTTTGCATATTGTCACACGGCATTCTGTGATAAAAACGGATTCGTGCTGGCATATGACACAGTTGCCGGTAATACACATGACAGCGTTTCCTTCCATGATCCGTATGAGAAACTGAATGAAAAATTTGGAGATGAGATAAAGAATGTAGTGCTGGATTCGGGGTACAGAACACCGGCGATTATGAAAGAAATCATAGAAAACGGGCAGACACCGTATATCCCGTACAAGCGACCAATGACGAAGAAAGGATTTTTTCCAAAGCGGGAATATGTCTATGATGAGGCACAGGATATATACATTTGTCCGAATCTCAAAGATCTGAAATATTCAACGACAAACAGACAAGGTTATAAAGAATATAAAAGTGATCCGAAAGAATGTATTAACTGTCCATTTTTGAATCAGTGCACTAAAAGTAAAAATCATCAGAAGACAGTTACCCGACATGTCTGGGAAGAATATATGGAACTCGCAGAGGAGAATCGATCTACTGATCTTTGGAAAGAGATCTATCCGAAGCGGAAAGAGACGATTGAAAGAGTATTTGCGGATGATAAAGAAAACCATTGTCTGAGATTCACCCGGATCATGGGCATCAAAAAGAACGGTCAACAAGCCGCTCTGATTTTCGCGTGTCATAATCTGCAGAGAATGGCCAGATGGAGATGGAATTAATACAGCCACCACCTTTTTTTTCGCTTAATACTGTAATTTTTTTCGCTTCTTTACTGTATGACTATAAAAAAAGCAGCAGTTCTCTTTTCGAACTGCCACTTTGTCAACAGAATGAGGCATTGTCATCTGACAATGTCTTTTCAGTTGGGCCACCGGTATTTCTTCCATGCCGCGGCGATATCCGATGCGGCCTGTATCATTTCTTTTTCTTCATCAGCAGTGAAACGCGCTTTTTCCGGTGAATCAAGATCGATTTCAGCCACGACGGAACCGTCAACGATAACTGGAACACACAGTTCCGAACGGCTGTCGGCATCGCAGGCGATATGGCCGGGGAAGGCCAGTACGTCATCGATCCTCTGCACGGCAGCTTCCCGGAAGCATTTGCCGCAGACGCCTTTGGCAAAGGGTATATGGACGCATGCGACCTTGCCCTGGAAAGGCCCGAGGATCAGTTCGCTGTTTTTAACAAAGTAGAAACCGGCCCAGTTCAGGCGGTCATAGTTCTGCATGATGACAGCGCTGACATTTGCCAGTGCGGCAATCATGTCTTCTTCCTCGAGGAAGGAGCGGATCTGGGCATTGATGTATTTATTCATGCTTATTATTGTAGCACAGCATTGCCGTTTGAATGCTGTCACAAATGAAAACGTTTTCATTTTCTGAAATATTATGTGAAAATTCATGAATAAAATGTGAAAAAGTCTGTTGACTTTCATAATGATTCGGGTAAGATGTACTCATAAGCAAAGAAGGGAAGAGTAGTCCGGAGGAAACGGCACAGAGAGTCTTCGCAGGCTGAGAGAAGACGCGCGGAGCCCGGATGAACATGGTCCTGGAGCTGTATGATCGAAATGTAGGTCATACCGGGAGGCCCCGTTACAGGCATAGAGTATATCTGATCAATTCAGCGTACTTGAAGAGGAAATGATCGTGAGGTCATTTTGAAGTAAGGTGGTACAGCGCAGCGGCGCCCTTATACAGGGAGCCGCTTTTATTTACCAACCTCATTCTGAACTTCCTTTTCAAGAAACATCACAAGGAGGGAAAACGCATGAAAAGAACACTCAAAGCATTGGCAGCATTAGCACTCGCAGTCGGACTGGCAGGCTGCTCATCTCCGTCACAGGAATCCGCCGGCACAAACACTGAACCGGCAGAGAATTCCGTCAACCCGCATCATTATCAGATCGTTCCGATCGAAGCAGGACAGCTCCCGCTGACACTCCCGGATGTCAAGGCTGCCGTCATCAACGGTAACTACGCTCTGGAAGCCAAGCTGAACGAAACCAATCCGGCTCTTAAGATCGAATCGTTTGATGCAGAGACAAGCGTGAAGAGAACAAACTATATCGCTGTTAAGCAGGGCAACGAAGAAACTGACAAGACAAAGGCTCTGGTAGCCGCCATCACTTCGCCGAAAGTCAAGGAATACATTGAAAAGACATACAACGGTGCTGTTATTCCGTCATTCATCGACGCCGAAGGCAAAGAAGTGAATGCCGGCGAAATTCCGGCAGCCGGTGATGACAATGTCATCAAAGTCGGTGCCACACTCGTTCCGCATGCGCAGATCCTGAAGGACGTCGTCGCTGATGTTCTTGCGGAAAAGGGCTGGAAGCTGGAAGTTGTCGAATTCAATGACTATGTTCTGCCGAATACGACTCTTGAAGAAGGCGAACTGGATGCCAACTATTTCCAGACACTCGGTTATCTGAACAACCAGAACGAAGAAGGCGGTCTGCATCTGGTCGCCGTCGTCGGTGTCCATATTGAACCGATGGGTGTATATTCCAAAGTACTGGAATCCCTTGACGAACTCGCGGACGGCTCCGAAATCGGTGTTCCGAACGACACTGACAACTATGCCCGTGCCATTGACCTGCTGAATGCTCTCGGCCTGCTGAACAACGCGCCGAACGCGGCGGATGCGATCAGCCAGATCAACGACTGATCATTGACCGGACAATAAAAAAAGAATAACGCTGCGGCGGTACCGTTCCTGACGGTGCCGCTGTATTCGTGATATCAGGAGAATTCACAATGATAGAACTGAAGAATGTAAAAAAGAATTTCGGCGATCTGGAAGTGCTGAAAGGGATCTCGATGACCATTCAGGATCATGAGATCTACGGCATCATCGGCCAGAGCGGCGCCGGCAAGAGCACGCTTCTCAGATGTGTCAACGGTCTGGAAGACTATCAGTCCGGCGAAATCACGGTCGACGGGGAAACCGTCAGTATGAAAGACCCGCAGAAATTGCGCCGCCAGCAGAAGAACATGGGAATGATCTTTCAGAACTTCAACCTGCTGAACCGGCTCGACGTCTATGACAACGTCGCCTTGCCGATGAAGTTCTGGGGCATACCGACAAAAACCCTGGAAGCGAAAAAGAAGATCGAAGACCTGATCGAACTGGTCGGTCTGTCTGACAAGATCCATGCCCGGCCAAGGGAGCTTTCCGGCGGTCAGAAACAGCGTGTCGCCATTGCCAGGGCGCTGGTGCTCGATCCCGAGATCCTTTTATGCGACGAGGCGACTTCCGCCCTCGATCCGGCCATCACCAGGGAGATCCTGGCGCTGCTGCAGGAGATCAATGAAAAGATGGGCATCACGATCCTCGTTGTCACCCATCAGATGGAAGTCGTCAAGCAGATCTGTCAAAGAGTTTCCTTCCTGAAGGACGGCACGGTCCTGGCGGAAGGCAGACCGGAGGAACTGTTCGTCAAACCGATCAAAGAGGTCAAGCAGTTCCTGCAGGAGGAGAGCGGACATCTGCCGGATACCGGCATCAATATCCAGCTGTTCTTCACCGATGAAAGCTCGGACGATCCGGTCATTACGATGATGGCGAGAAGCCTGGATATCAACTTCAGCATCTGCTGGGGCAAACTGGAGGATTTCCGCTCCAGTGTATTCGGTTCCCTGGTCATCAACATCCAGGAAGAGGATAAGGAAAAGGTATGCGCGTACCTGGACGAAAAGAAAGTCCTCTGGGAGGTACTGTAAGATGTTTGATATTATTCTCAAAGCAACCGGTGAAACCCTGTACATGGTCTTCTGGTCGACGCTGCTGTCGGTCGTCATCGGCTTTATTCCGGCCATTATCATGACCCTGACGGCACCGGACGGACTGCGTCCGAACAAGATCGTCTATGAAGTTCTGAGTTTCCTCGTGAACGTCTTCCGTTCCTTTCCGTTTATTATCCTGCTGGTCATCATCATCCCGTTCACCCGGCTGGTGGCCGGCAAGTCGATCGGCACCACGGCCGCCATCGTTCCGCTGACCGTTTCGGCGATTCCCTATATCGCCAGAGTCTTTGAGACCAGTCTGCGTGAGACCGATCCCGGCGTCATCGAAGCTGCGAGGTCGTTCGGCGCTTCCGACTGGCAGATCCTCTTCCGGGTCTATATCAAGGAAAGCATTCCGCGGATGCTGAACGGTGTCGTTCTGCTGATCATTTCCCTGGTCGGCTATTCAGCCATGGCCGGTACAGTCGGCGGCGGCGGTCTCGGTGACATCGCGATCCGTTACGGCTACCAGCAGTACAATACCGAATATCTCTTCTTCTGCTCGGTGATCCTGATCATCTTCGTTCAGCTGGTGCAGATGCTCGGCAACTGGATGTACAAGAAAATCTCATAAAGAAAGCAACGCTCCGGCGCCGTCAAAACAGGCTGCCGGGCGTTTTCTTTCGCAGTTAGAAAAGAAAGGGCGGTTTTTCTTTTCGACTGGCTTTGTTACAATGAAGACAGAAGAAACGAGGTAAAGATAATGACCTATAAGATGATTGTGGCTGATCTGGACGAGACCCTGATCAGCCGTGACCGCTCGATCTGTCTGCGCAACATTGAAGCGATCTGGAAAGCGACAGAAATGGGTGTGAAGTTCGTGCCGGCTACCGGCCGCGGCTACAACTCCGTTCATGAAACACTGAAGACACTGGGCCTCTATGAGAAGGAAAACCAGTATACGATTTCCTATAACGGCGGGGCCATTACCGAAAACAAAGGCGAACGGCTGCTGTACTTCCAGGGCATTACGTTCGAAGAAGCGGAAGCTCTATACAAATACGGCCTGCGCTATGACGACATCTGCATGCACGTATATACACCTGACCAGGTCTGGGTCAAGAATTTCTTCCCGGAAGAAGTCGCATATCTGGCCGCCCGCCAGCCATGCACGGAGATCTTTGAGGACAACATCGATTTCCTGAAGGGAAAGGATATCGTCAAATTCATCTATATGAACACCGATTATCACTACCTGCAGAGAATCGCTGAGGAAGTAAAGGATCTGACAAAGGACATGGATGTATCCTATTCCTCCAACCGCTATATGGAAGTCAACCGCAAGGGTGTCAACAAGGGCGCCGGCCTGCAGAGACTGTGTGATCTGATCGGCATCGACATCAGCGAGACGATCGCCATCGGTGACAACTATAACGATCTTTCCATGATCAAGGCAGCCGGCCTCGGTGTCGGTGTCGCCAATACTGTCGAAGAGATGAAGCCGGAATGCGATTATATTACCGATGCGGACTGCGATGAGGGAGCGGTTGCCGAGGTCATTGAGAAGTTCATTCTGAATCAGTGAGGAGAAAGAAATGAAAAGGAACCCAAAGACATTCCCGAAGGACTTTCTCTGGGGCGGTGCCCTGGCTGCCAACCAGATGGAAGGTGCCTGGCAGGAAGGCGGCAAAGGCTGGTGCATTGCTGATATCAACCGGGCTCAGTATGACCTGCCGCCGGATCAGAGATACAACATCGAAATCGACACAGCCTATGTGCAGAAAGCCATGCAGGAGGACGATCTGCTGTATCCCAAGCGCCGCGGCATCGACTTTTACCATACCTATAAGGAAGATTTGAAACTGCTGGCCGGCACCGGCATGCAGACACTGCGGACTTCCATCAACTGGGCGAGGATCTTCCCGAACGGCGACGAAACGGAACCCAATGAAGAAGGTCTGAAATTCTATGACAATCTGATCGACGAGATCATTGCCAACGGTATGGAGCCGATGATCACGATCAGCCATTATGAAATGCCGCTGAATCTGACGATCAATTACACCGGCTGGTATTCCCGTGAACTGATCGAATTCTTTACCCGCTACTGTGAAGTGCTGTTTGAAAGATACAAAGGCAAAGTCAGAAAGTGGATCGTGGTCAATCAGATCAACCTGATCTACCACGAATCCTTCAATCATCTCGGTATCGCTTCCGACAAGGTGGATAACCTGATGGAAGCCAAATTCCAGGCGCTGCACAACGAAATGGTTGCCTGTGCGATTGCCACAAAAAGAGGCCACGAGATCGATCCGCAGAACGAGATTGGCATGATGTTCTGTTCCAATCTGACTTATCCTGCCTCCACCTCACCGGAAGACAACTTCTGGAACCTGCGCCATAACCAGATGGAAATGCTGGTCGGTGACGTTATGGTGAGAGGTGCCTATCCCGGCTTCGCTCTGCGTCACTTCGAAGACAAGGGCTATGATCTCGATATCACCGAAGAAGATGAAAAGGCTCTGAAGGAAGGTACGGTTGACTTTGTTTCACTGTCCTATTACTACACAAGACTGTCCGGTGAGGTATTCAGACAGGACGGTCTCGGCCAGATCCCCAATCCGCTGCTGAAAGCGTCCGACTGGGGCTGGGCGATTGATCCCATCGGTCTGCGCTACGCCCTGAATGTTTACTGGGACAGATACCAGAAACCGATCTACATTACCGAAAACGGCCTGGGTGCCTATGACAAGGTCGAGGCAGACGGCAGTATTCACGATCCTTACCGGGTGGAATACCTGAAGGCGCATATCGAACAGATGAAGGAAGCCATTCATGACGGTGTCGATCTGCGCGGCTACTACCCGTGGGGACCGATCGATATCATTTCCTGTTCCTCTTCGGAAATGGAAAAGCGTTACGGCTTTATTTATATCGATTATGACAACTACGGAAGAGGAACAGGGAAACGATCCCTGAAAGACAGCTATTACTGGTATCAGAAGGTCATCGCCAGCAATGGTGAGGAACTCTGAGACCGCAAAAATAAGGAGACAACAGCAATGACACATTCGAAAGGATTAAGTGTCACAACCAAAAAACAGGGCAGCGTTCTGCTGATCACTCTGAGCGGCCGGATCGATACCGACACGGCACCGACTGCCCAGCAGCAGGTCGCCGACGGTCTTGAGGATTGCAACAGAGTCGTGATCGACTGCACAGACCTGGAATACATTTCATCCTCCGGTCTGCGGGTGATCCTGTACCTGCGCAAACGGATCCGGGACGTGGAGATGATCAATGTATCTTCCGCTATCTTCGAGATCCTGCAGACGACGGGCTTTACCGAGATGATCGAGGTCAGAAGACCGCTCCGGCATATTTCGACAGAAGGATGCGAGGTCATCGGCGAAGGCGCCATGGGTATCGTTTACCGCATTGACCGGGAAACGATCGTCAAGGAATTCAAGGATCCGGAAGCTCTCAGGGATATTGAAAACGAACAGGCGCTGGCCCGCAAAGCCTTTATTCTGGGCGTGCCGACCGCGATTCCCTATGACATCGTCATCACCGATCACGGCCTTTACGGCTCCGTCTTCGAGCTTCTTGAGGCGAGTTCCTTCCAGAAGCTGATCCTGACAAAGAAGAAGACCCTCAGTGAAGTCGCAGAGATGTCAGCTGAGCTGCTGCATGTTATTCACGGCATCGAACTGAAGGAAGGCGATCTTCCTTCCTGCCGTAGCCAGGCGCTTGATCTGCTGGAAACCGGAAAGGAACTGTTCACGGATGAGGAATTCGGACGTCTGAAGGAACTGTATGAAGGCATTCCCGAATGCAACAGGATGATTCACGGTGATTTCCATATCAAGAATGTCATGGTCAGAGGTGAAGAGCCTTTGCTGATCGACATGGAATTCCTGAGCTCGGGTGATCCTGCCTTTGAATTCAGCGGTCTTTATGTTGCATATCATTGCTTCTCCGAACTGTTCCCCGGCAACAGCGAGGAATTCTTCAAAATCAACGACACGGAAACAGAAAGGCTCTTTATGGAAACGTTCGATGCCTATCTGGAAGATTATGACAAAGACCGTGACCAGCTTCTCAAACAAGTACAGCTGATGGCCTGGATGCGCTTTGTGCTCTATGTACACACCGGCAAATACTTCAAGGATACCGATACCGGCTGGATCAGGGAACAGGCTCTGACACATATCAGGGAACTGCTGCCGCAGGTAAACGAACTGGCCATGAACATGGAAGCATAGTGCCATGAAGATGGCAAAAAATGAAGTTCCACCCGCAGACGGAAAAGAAGAACGAATCTGACACTTTCAGATTCTGATGTTCAGAAGCAACAGTATGACTGATCATACTGTTGCCTTTTTTTGGGAATTCCACTGGCCATCTCTATATGACTGTTGGAGGTGATCTATGAAAAGATTCGAAGAATTAACGATCAAAGATGATTTTATGTTTCTGACTGTCATGAGTAGAGAAGAGAATCTCAGAGAGTTCCTGCACAGGCTTTTTCCGGAAAGGAATATCGAAAAACTGATTATTGACAGGGAAAAGGCGATGAAGTCAGCCTATGATTCGCATGGTATCTGCACTGATCTGAAAGTGACGTTTGAAGACGGTATATGCATCGTCGAAATGAACTGCAATTATCGTATCGGCAGTCTCAAGAGAGGGAGATATTATGCTTCGGAAGTGGATACGGAACTGTTGAAAAAAGGGGAGGATTATCAGGAACTGCCGGACGTAACG
>CADBEA010000055.1 GCA_902793635.1 uncultured Erysipelotrichaceae bacterium
CTTGCATGCTCATATTATACCAAGTAAAAGCGCCTGTCCTTTATAGGTCAGACGCTTTTATTTCTTTTTTGACTGTTTCTTATTCGTTACAGCCCCTTTTTTCATACTTTACTTCTTTTCAACTTCCTCACCGCGCATGTAGTAAGGAACTACCTGTTCCGGCAGACCGTCTTTCAGGATCTGATCCGGTGTTCCTTCGATCAGCGGTTTCATGTAATCGACGGCGTCCAGTGTTACACCGACATAGTTCGGCTCGATCCATTCCTTCGGGAAATTGCGGACATAATTGGCGACCTTGTCCGCTTCGACAGCGAAGTATTCAACGTCGTATTCTTCGACGTCTGTGCGCCGTTTGATACCGACCATCATGCCGGTGAACGACGGGTCAGCGGAACGCATATGAGCTGACATACCGAGACGGTACGATTCCGTCACGTCGACCAGTGACTGTTCTGAGGCATGGCAGCGCTGGGCGGTGGAAAGATCCTGTACCTTGCAGCGCGGGCAGACGTCATTGTCGAGAATCATCTGTTCCAGGGCTTTTCCCGCACCGCCAAGAACGGCATGGCCGAACAGGTCATTGCGGGCTTCCGCAGCCGCGATATAAGTGCCGTCCGCATAATGGGCGCCTTCCGAGATGACCACAAAGCACTTTGATGTCGCATCAATGCATTCCCGGATCCTGTTCAGAACCTTGTCTTCGTCAAAGGATACTTCCGGCAGGATCAGAACGTCGACGATGCCGGAAAGACATGCCGATGCAGCCAGCCAGCCGGCATCACGGCCCATTGTCTCAAGAATGAATACTTCCCGGCGGGACGGCGGATAGACATTGAGGTCCTGCCAGCACTGCAGAGCGGTGGTGGCGATGAACTTGGCAGCTGATGCGAAACCCGGGCTGTGGTCGGTGATCATCAGGTCATTGTCAATCGTCTTCGGGCAGCCGATAAAACGGCGGTTGGTAATATTATGTTCCGCTGCGTATTCGGAAAGAGCGGCGACTGTGTCCATGGAGTCGTTGCCGCCGGTATAGAACATCGTCGTGATGTCATATTTTTCCATGATGGAGAAGATTTCTTCCATGTCTTCCACATTGTCTCTGCGCAGCTTATAGCGGCAGGAACCAAGCGCGGATGACGGTGACTGACGCAGTACCTGGTTTTCATGATCGCTCATCTTCGTCAGATCGACAAAACGCTCCTGCAGAATTCCTTCAATTCCGTTCAGACCGCCGTATACATGTTCATAGAGAGGATTCATCTGATTTGCTTTGACGATACCGGCAACTGTTGCATTAATAACAGAACTCGGGCCGCCGGACTGGGCAACGATACAATTAGGCATATGTACTCACTCCTTCTTCAAATTTTCAATGATATTGCATAGTTCCTGATTGATTTCATTATACCAATGATATGAATGATGGAACATGTAAAAACAGAAGGATCGCTCCTTCTGTTCTTTTTACCCTTCTTCGCTGAGTTCCTCCCAGCGGTCCATCAGCTTGGCAAGCTCACTGTGAATATCGTCAATGTCCGCTTCCAGCAGGTTCATTTTCTGATAGTCATGATAGTACTCCGGCTCGAACCGCAGTTCCTTCATCGCTTCCAGTTCTTCCTCTTTGGCGGTGATTTCCTTTTCCAGACGAGCAATTTCCCGGCGCCGGGATTCCGGTGAGAGCTGCCTTCTTTCGTCTGTCTGTTTCTTCTGCACAGCTGCTGAAGCGGCTGCTGTTTCTTCCTTCGAGGCTTCTTTTTCGGCATATTCTTCATATGTCATCGGCAGGTAGCGGCAGCTGCCGTCATTTTCCAGCACCAGCAAGGCTGTCGCCAGCCGGGAAATGAAATAACGGTCATGTGAGACAAACAGCAGAGTGCCGCTGAAGTCCTTCAGGGCTTCTTCCAGTGCTTCCTTGCCGGGAATATCCAGATGATTGGTCGGTTCGTCCAGTATCAGCATATTGCTATGTTCAAGCAGCAGTTTGGCCAGACTCAGTCTGACTTTCTCACCGCCGGACAGAACGTCAACTGTTTTGAAGACATCATCCGCTGAAAACAGGAACTGTCCCAGAACACTGCGGACGGTCGTTCTGTCAAGATCCGGATTCTCATCCCACAGTTCTTCCAGAACGGTTTTACCGGAAGAAAACTGAGCCAGCTGCTGATCAAAATAACCGACTTCGATCTGATGGCCGAACAGATAACTGCCGCCCAACGGCGGTACCTGTTCCATCAGTGTTTTGACAAACGTCGATTTGCCGGTGCCGTTGGGACCGATTACCGCGACTCTGTCACCGCGGCGGATCTCCATCGTCACTTCCGCCAGAACACTGTCATAACCGATCTTCAGATGATCGACATCCAGCACTCTTTCACCGCCTTTGAGATACGGTGTGAAACGGGCATGGAAGGTTTTCTCATCGGCTTTCTCCGGCTCGATTTTTTCCATCCGTTCAAGATACTTGATCTTCGACTGGGCAAAAGCCGCTTTGTTTTTCTTATAACGGAATTTCTCGATCAGTGCCTGCAGCCGTTCAATATCCTTCTGCTGTCTTTCGTAGGCAGCCATCTGCCGTTCAAGATCGTTTTCACGCTGCTGAACAAAGGAAGTATAGTTGCCGGCATAGCGCTTCATCTTGCCGTATTCCATGTTGTAGACACAGTCGGCGATATGATCGAGGAACATCCGGTCATGGGAAACCAGCACGACAGCCTTCGGATAGTTTTTCACATACCCTTCCAGCCATTCGATGGCATTGAGGTCCAGATGGTTGGTCGGCTCGTCGAGTAGCAGTACGTCTGGTTTGGACAGCAGGAGTCTCACGAAAGCGATACGGGTCTTCTGGCCGCCGGAAAACTCACCGATCGGCCGCTTCAGGTCACTGACATCAAAACCGAAACGGGTAAAGACGGTCTTCATTTCCGCTTCCCAGTTATAACCGTTCAGTGCTTCAAAACGCTCCTGCACAGCTGCATACTGCTGCAGAACCTTGTCCGAAGCATCCTCAAGCATCAGTTCTTCCAGTTCGTGCATGCGATCCTGCAAGGTGAAGATATTCTGATAAATCGTCATCAGTTCTTCTTCCACGGTCCAGTCATCGTGTTCGAGAACCTTCTGGGCAAGATAGCCGATCGTCGTTCCGTTCTGCATCGATACCGTACCCTTGTCGAAGTTCTCTTCCCCGCACATGCAGCGCAGAAAAGTCGTCTTGCCGCAGCCGTTGCGGCCGACAATGGCGATCTTTTCCGTTCCCCTGATTTCAAAATTGACATCCTCGAAAATGGTATCGGCACCATAATACTTGGACGCTCTGCTTACCTGATATAACATAACACTACTATTCTACAGGACACGCTCTTTCTTTCCAACAGAAAAAAGCAGGCTTTTCAGCCTGCTTTCGCTTCATCAGAACATCAGGTTTTTCGGTGTTCTCGCAAACGGAATGACGTCTCTGATATTTTCCATACCGGTCATGTACATAACCAGTCTTTCAAATCCGAGACCGAAGCCGGAGTGCTGGCAGCCGCCGTATCTGCGCAGATCCAGATACCATTCCAGACCTTCTTTCTTCATGCCGATTTCGTCCATCTTCTTTTCGAGCAGTTCGAGACGTTCTTCACGCTGGGAACCGCCGACCAGTTCGCCGACGCCCGGAACCAGCAGATCGCATGCGGCAACTGTCTTGCCGTCGTCATTCTGACGCATGTAGAAAGCCTTGATTTCAGCCGGATAGTTGATCAGGAATGTCGGTCCCTTGACAACCTTTTCGGTCAGATATCTTTCGTGTTCGGTATTCAGATCCATACCCCAGAAAATGTTGTTGTTCTCGAACTCAACGTCAGCCTGCTTCAGCAGTTCAATTGCTTCGGTATACGGCATTCTTCTGAATTCGGAATTACGGACATGGTTCAGACGTTCAAGCAGCGTCGAGTCAATACGCTCGTTGAAGAACTTGAGTTCTTCCGGGCACATTTCCATGACATAGTCGATGCAGAACTTGATCATGTCTTCGATGACGTCCATGTCATAGTCCAGATCAGCGAAAGCCATTTCCGGTTCGATCATCCAGAACTCGGCGGCATGCGTTGTCGTGTTGGAGTTTTCCGCCCTGAAAGTCGGACCGAATGTATAGATGTCACGGAAAGCAAGGGCATACGCTTCACCCTGCAGCTGGCCGGAAACGGTCAGGCTGGCATGCTTGCCGAAGAAGTCTTCTTCATATTTGCCGTCACTTCTTGTTGTGACTGTGAATGTCTCACCCGCACCTTCGGCATCATTGCCGGTGATGATCGGTGTGTTGACATATACGAAACCCTGGGACTGGAAGAACTGATGGATCGCCATTGCCAGCACACTGCGGACTCTGAAGACAGCCGAGAAAGTATTGGTGCGCGGACGCAGGTGGCCGAGCTCACGCAGATATTCAAAGGAATGTCTCTTCTTCTGCAGCGGATAGCTGTTGTCACAGGCACCTTCGAGAATGATTTCCGTGGCCTGGATCTCAAACGGCTGTTTGGCTTCCGGTGTTTCAACATAACGGCCGATGACGGCGATCGCCGTACCGGTCAGATATTTGCCGGCTTTATCATAATCAGCAAGCGTATCGGAAGAATAAACGATCTGGGCGTTCTGGAAACATGTTCCGTCATTGAGGGAAATGAAACCGACGTTCTTGCCGGCCCGGTTGGTACGGATCCAGCCCTGCAGCTGAACAAATTCGTACTGGTCTTTTTCCAGGTCTGTTCCCTCTTTGGTCAGTTCATACAATTCGCGAATACTTACTTCTGTTGGCATAACAATATCTCCCCTTATTTCTGAATGGCATTGGTCTCAAATACCAGCTCCTGGATTGATGAGACAATGTCCACATTTTTCACATAGATGCCCTGCGGCACGGTAAAGTGCTCCATGGCGAAATTCACAAAACCGATAATGCCGTTTTCCACCAGCAGGTCAACGGTCTCCTGAACATTTTTGGAAATGCACAGAATGGCAATACGGCAGCCTTCCGGCAGTCTCTCTCTGATTTCCGACAGTGCGTAGACAGGTACGTTGGCGTCATGCACATGCTCGGGTTCCAGATCAAAGGCACAGACGATTTCTCCGACCACATGATTCCAGTGGTTGTAATTCAGCAGAGCTTTGCCGAGGTTGCCGGCACCGACAAGAATGATCTTCTCGTCAAAATTCATGCCCAGCTGTTCGGAAAAAATCGTAATCAGATTTTCGACGTCATAGCCGTATCCCTGCTTGCCGAGATTGCCCAGAAAACTGAAATCGCGGCGGATCGTTGTCGATTCGATCGAAACATACTCCGCCAGTTCCCTTGACAGGATCCTTGTTTTCCCTTCCGCCCGCAGTTTGCGCAGGGCTTTCAGGTATACAGGATATCTCTGCAGCGTCGCTTTTGGTACTTTTCTTTCTGTCATAAGCATCACCTTTTTCCATATTACCACTATTTTCACGGTTTGTGAAAAAATGATTTTTTATGGCAAATACAGGTTATTCTTCACCCGGCATCAGTAAAGCCGGATCGGCAGCTGCGTCAAAACCTCCGAACAGTCCATGTTTATATGCCACATATCCGGCCGCACCGATCATCGCCGCATTATCCGTACAGCAGCTCAGCGGCGGAATCACCAGTTTGACTTCCGGATATTCCTTCATCGCCTCTTCCATCAGAACCCTGAGACGGGAATTGGCTGCCACGCCGCCAGCCAGCACCAGCATGGCCGGACGGTACTCAGCCACAGCCGCCATTGTCTTTTTGACCATCGACTGCAGAGCGGTTTCCTGGAAACAGTACGCGGCATCCGCGACATTGATCGTTTCATCCTTCTTCTCTTCCCGCTGGATCATCTGCAGCACGGCTGACTTCAGACCGGAGAAGGAAAAATCATACGGTGAAGCCGTCTTCGGTGTCGGCAGTGTATAATGCGGCTTGCCTTCCCTGGCGATTTTGTCAATTTTCGGACCGCCCGGATAGCCGAGGCCGAGCACTCTTGCGACCTTGTCATATGCTTCACCGATTGCGTCGTCCCGGGTCGTCCCGATTACTTTGAAATCCCAGTCATTTTCCATCCAGACCAGTTCCGTATGTCCGCCGGAAATGACCAAAGCCATCAAAGGCCACTGTAATTCCGTCACAAAGCGGTTGGCGTAAATATGCCCGGTCATGTGATTGACCGGAACAAGCGGCTTATGGTACGCCCAGGCAATGGCTTTGGCCGCCTGTACACCGACATGCAGGGAACCGATCAGACCTGGACCCTGTGTATAGGCAATGGCATCGATATCATCCATTGTCACCTTCGCCTGCTGCAATGCCTCGCAGACGACGGTCGAAATATTTTCAACATGAATGCGGCTGGCCACTTCCGGTACCACACCGCCGTAAAGAGTATGAACATTGATCTGGCTGGACACGATACTGGAAAGGATCTCACATCCGTCCTTTACCACGGCACATGCCGTTTCATCACAGCTGGATTCAATTGCCATCAGAATCGTCATCCGTTCTACCTCCCAAAGGCCTGATCATCAGATCAGCGTCTTCACCGTTCTCATAATAGCCTTTTCTCACTGCGGCCCTGATAAAGCCGCTTTTCTGATACAGACGGATTGCCCGCTGATTGGATACACGGACTTCCAGGCTGATCACTTCACAGCCTTCCTCTTCCGCGTCTTTCAGGCACCGCAGCATCAGTTTTCTGCCGATCCCTTTACCCCAGTATTCTCTGGCAACCGCCAGATTGGCGATCTGGGCCTGCTCAAACATGATCCAGAGATCAGCGTATCCGCATATCACACCGTCTTCTTCATATACGAAAAGACGGGCATAGGGATTCTCCTGCATTTCATACAGAAAATGTTTTTCCTGCCAGGGATCGGAAGGAAACAGTTCCTGCTCAAGGGCAGTGATTCTGTCCAGATCCCCCTCTTCCATCCGTCTGATCATTTGTGAATCAGATATGCCTCAGACGGCTTCAGATAATCAGGTACGACGAGATGCACGTTTTCCGCTTTCTTCCAGGCATCCTTCAGTGCCAGAAAATTTTCCGCGATATCCGGCCAGACATCTTCTCTGCCGATCAGATGACCGTCACCGACGATCTGCTCGTTTTCCGCAAGCGGACGGATTTCTTCCAGCGGCAGCACCTGTTCTTCTTCCAGCGCTTCACCGTCACGGAAACGGCATGTATATGCCCGTTTGCCGCGGGCATCCAGCAATACGCGGCAGTCTTCGCAGCCGGCATACAGCTGCAGAGTGCCGATCGTATACAGCGGCAGTTTCCGCAAAGCGCTGACGACCTTGGCGACCGTCATGGCAATGCGCACACCGGTGTAACTGCCGGGCCCTTCGGAAATTACGATCTGATCGATATCCTCAGGTTCCAGCTGAACTCTCTTCATCATGCCGATCAGCTGCGGAAAGATTTCTTCCGATTGCTTCTTCCAGCATTCTTCCTGAACACGGGCAATGACCTGATCGTCCCTGATCAGCGCCAGCACCAGATAAGTATGGCTTGTATCCATGCATAAAGTAATCATGCGATAACCTCCAGCAGTTCTTCATACTGCTCACCATGGGCTTCGAAGACAAACCGGCGGCTGTCTTCTTCCAGCAGTGTAATCGTTACTTTCATATATTCCTCAGGAATCAGCCAGGACACATATTCCGCCCATTCAATGACAGTCAGTCCTTCATCTTCCATCAGTTCTTCAAATCCGAGATCCTGAACAGTTCCTTCCAGACGGTAAGCGTCAATATGATACAGTGGCATCCTTCCCTGATAGATCTTGAGGATCGTAAAGGTTGGGCTGGTCACATTGCGCCGGATACCGAGACCTTTGGCAATGCCCTGGGTCAGGGTCGTTTTGCCGGCACCGAGATCACCGTCCAGCAGAAAAACCATGTTCTTTCGGGCGGCACTGCCGATTTTCTCCCCAAGAGCATGGGTCTGTTCCAGATTCTGCGTACATACTTCCAAATATTTCATTTTCTCAGCCTCACGCCTGCCTATTATATTACGAAATGTTCTTCAGGGGAACCTGAGCAGGAAAGAAAAAGGCCTGCCGTTACGGCAGGCAGATGGTTTCAGAGTACTTTCGGCAGCAGTGCGCCGTAGGAATGCAGACCCGGCAGAAGCGTGTTGACACCGATAAAGGTGAACAGAACGACCGGAACCGCGATTACGGCATACCAGGCCATGAACGTGCCGGTCTTCCGGCGGCCCAGGCGCAGGTGCAGATAGATCGCGTAAAGGATCCAGGTGATCAGGGCCCATACTTCTTTCGGATCCCATGTCCAGAATGAAGACCAGGCTTCTTCCGCCCAGATGGCGCCGGAAAGAATCGTGATCGTCAGCAGCAGAAGACCGAGCGCAATCAGCCGGTAAATGAAATAATCCATCTGTTCCAGCCGTTCATCTTCCGGATTCTTTCTGACAGTTACAAGATAGCGGATACCGGCCGCACCCGCCAGCATGAAGGAAGCATAGGAGAAAGCGGCGGATCCGATATGGAATCCGAACCAGGCACTGCGCAGCGCCGGCATCAGTTCCGTGACTTCCCGCGGCTGCAGGGCGGCATAAGAAAGGATCAGGAAAGTCATCGCCATACCGACTGCTTCGATCCATTCCAGATGGAAACGGTAATGCAGGAAAATCAGAATGACAGCGATGCCCCATGAGAAGGAAGCGGCGAATTCAAACTGATTGGACAGAGGCAGGCGTCCGGCCACGATGCCGCGGTAAACCAGGTACGCCGTCGAGACAGCTGCACCGGCCATAAAGACATACCAGCCGATAACCGTGATCTTTTCTTTTTTGAATACGATACCGACAAATGTCAGCACCATTGCCGCAAAGTAGAGGACCAGCCCCGAAAAAAACAATATATCAAGCATTTTTCTTCTCCTTGTTACGGTTAACGACCTGTTTCAGTTCATAGCGCATACTGTCCGGTCTGACGCCGAGCACCGTATAACCTTCTTCATCAACACAGACCATGACCGGCTGCAGGAAGAACGTAATATACAGACCAACGGTCATGATCAGGAAGGAAATCAGAAGCAGCGTATTGACCATCTTCGGTGATTCCTTGATGCGCAGACCGGGATATTCCACCGGATCCAGAAATTCAAATTCTAGTCCGCCGATCTCCGTTTTGTCATGCGGGAACGCCAGCATGACTTCTTTCTGACGGCCGTCCTCGATCGTCGTATATACATAGACCGGATTCTCATAACTTCCGGAAGTGCTGGTAACCAGTGACATTTCACCGTTTTCTTCCCTGAAGTCCGGATAGACATTATCATACAGCAGACCGTTTGTACCGTCTTTTGAAAGGAAATCATTGGTGTCCATGTAGAACATGTCTTCATGGCCCATCCCGTCACGGACAAGAATAGCACCTCTTGTACCGTATGTCTGCTGATATACTTTGTACCTTCCCATACTGACCGGATGATTGACACTGACCTCACGCAGGCCGCTCTCTTTACCGTCCGGCAGGATAATATTGATCATGCTTTTATAATCAAGACGGCCGGTGGTATCCGCTATCGAGAATTCATCCACATAGATTTCCGTCCCGTCATCCAGAAACAGGCTCTCCTTCGGCATGCAGGTGCGGTCAATGATCTTCGGAAGATACATGGCCATGGCCCAGAAGATTACCGTCAGAAGAATGCCGAGATGGGTCAGAAAGGTTCCATAGCGGCCGAAACTGTTTTTATGGAAAACCGTGACACCGTCTTTTGTGTCTTCCCGGCAGCGCAGCCGGTGCAGTCTGTCTTTGATCTCCGCAAGAGTTTCTGCATCTGTCTTTTCAACCGAGTGCACATTGAACGCTTTCGCGATCTCCTCTTCCTCACTGACAATGCCGCGGAAACGGATGATCGAGCAGAGTGTCAGATTCATACACAGCAGCGCTGTCACGGCAATGAAATACCAGCTGGTAAATACATGATCAAGCTGCAGAGCGAAGATCAGACTATAGTGATTCGGATATGCCCGCACATATGTCATCGGATCGGCATTCTGGGGAATCAGACTGCCGGCGACGGAAATGATGCAGACCAGACCCAGAAGGATCAGTCCGAATTTCATTGATTTCAGAAATTTCCAGATTTTATCCATATGCTTACTCCCGAAAAAACCGTCCGCTTTTTGCGAACGGTCCTTCATTGCCGGTTGAATGCTGGTATTATTTCAGCATTGCATTCGCTTGTTCAATATATTCTTCCGCTTTGTCCAGGCAATGTTTTGTCAGCTGCATGTTGTGTACGCCTTCACTGTTTTCGACATATACGAAGTCCCAGAACCACTGTGCGTTTCTGAGAATCATCCGGATATCCTCCAGATCCTGGCCTTCGATTCTGCCTTCAGCGATAGCTGCCGCAAGATCAGTGTCGAGCTGCGCAAGTGCTTCACCCAGCTGGTTTTCCCTGTCGGTCGTTTCCTTCTGGATGGATGCGACTTCGGATGCCAGATCCTTATGGCACTTCGCACAGGTATTGTCCAGCAGTTCCTGATCATCCAGCGGCGATATCCAGTAATGACTGGTGAATACAGTTCCATCTTCCGCTGTCTTCTGCGGCATGTGGCAGTCTGCACAGGTAAATGTCATAACTGCATTCGGTCCGCCGTGCGGGCTTCCTTCATTCATAAATGTTTCGAATTCCGGATGCTGTACCTTCAGTTTGCGGACACCGGTATCCTCATCGACCCAGTCAGCGAACATATTGCCTTCGCCATCAACGAGCTTGTTCTCATATTCCAGCATCAGGTCCGGAGTCATGTTCTCAAGTCCGACATATGCAAATGATGTCGCCTTGGTAGCAGGATCGAAATAGTATTCTGAATGGCACTGTCCGCAGGACAATGTGGCAGCGTTTACTGATTCAAAATCGCCTGCGACCGCATTGGTCAGGTATGGATGCGTGATCGTGATCGATCCGTCTCCGACACCGTTGGCATGGCAGTGGAAGCAGCCGAATGCGTCTTCGACTTTTCCGGTAAAATCGTCAAATGCCATTGCATAGGCACTGTCGCCTTCATTCAGAACTTCAGCAGTAAAACTGGAAGTCTTGCAGGTATAGCAGTTCGCCAGCTTGTGCGGACGACCGGTGGCACTCAGATCAGTAATGACATAGGTGTGGCCGCGGGCACTGCCATAACTGATAGCAAATCCATAACCCTCATATAATGTCTTGATATACGGATTCTGTTCTGTATACTCAACGACTTCGCTGTTTTCATCATTCTGCATGTAGGAAGTATATTGCAGCGGGAATGTTTCCGCGTAATCTTCCGCCTTGACGATCTGAACCCCGGTTCCTGTTTCAGCAACCTTGGCGACTTTCACACCGGTCTGTGTTTCAGCAGGTACAGTTGCAGTCGGTGTGGAAGCAGGTGCGGCAGCTGTTTGCTGGGAGCCTTTATTCATATTGCCGGTAATCAGACCGACAGCCAACGCAAAAACAAGAATGATGGCATAAAATTGTAAATCTTTTGAATTGATGTGTTTCATTGGTAGTACCTCATACTGATCTAAGCATATTATATCTTAGATGTAAATCTCCGTCAAAGAGATGAGGGAAAAAGAACACTTTATAAAACAAAAAAAGACCTGGCAACGAGCGTACTTCACCCAGGGGGCTATGTCGGCCGCTGAAGTGCTTAACTTCTGTGTTCGGGATGGGAACAGGTGTGACCACT
>CADBEA010000056.1 GCA_902793635.1 uncultured Erysipelotrichaceae bacterium
CCGGAATGATGTTGTCATCGGCTTTGAATCTACTGCCCACTACCATCAGACCTTGTTCAGCTATCTGTCCGGAAAGAAATACAGGTGCTTTCTCATCAATCCCTTTATGACTTCCCGGTTCAGATCACTTTCTTTGAGGAATGCCAAGAACGATAACATCGACTTATCTCTTCCATAACCGGCTGAACAGGCCGGTACGTTCAAATTCCTTTTTCTTCGCAGCCAGGTATTCGTCCATTTCCCGCATCGCCTGATATGCCGCTTCCAGTGTCACTCTGAGAAACCTGACTTTGTCGTCTGCTTTGAGCTGTGAAGCCCGGGAAAGATCAGCACCGATCACGACCGCGATCAGCGGATATCCGCCGGTCGTCGCGTGATCCTTCAGCATCAGGATCGGCTGTCCGGGTGTCACCTGCACAGCTCCGGTCACGATGCCGGCGGAAAGAATGTCATTGCCGGATCTTGTTTCGATCCTCCTGCCATCCATCCGGATTCCCATCTTGTCGGAACGCGGGGATACGGTATAGACATTGCGGTAGAACGTCTGCAGCCCGTCGTCCGTGAATGCTTCCTCGTTGGGGCCTTCAATGACCCGCAGTTTCACAGTTTCTTCCTTATCGGCATATGGCGGGAAATATCTGATTTCCTCATTCGCAAGAATCTTTCGCGGATTCACCAGTTCCAGCCTGTCCCCGGCCTGCAGTTTCCTGCCGCCCAGCGGACCGATACCGCTTTTCAGATCGGTCGCATAGCTGCCATATACCGGTTTTTCCGCGAAATCAGCCGCGAAGGCAATGACACAGCTGGTATAGGAAGCTGAATAGCCCACCTTCAGAACATCACCCGGCTTTGACCGGTACAGGGTGTTGA
Organism: uncultured Erysipelotrichaceae bacterium; assembly: GCA_902793635.1. Taxonomy (GTDB): domain Bacteria; phylum Bacillota_I; class Bacilli_A; order Erysipelotrichales; family Erysipelotrichaceae; genus Bulleidia. The sequence goes on from CADBEA010000056.1 coordinate 871, forward strand.
TCCGGATTGGTTCATTGTTCAGTGTGATATTGAAGGTGCCGCCGCAAACGGCGAAATATACAGCATCGGAGAATTCCAGTACGGGACCGATACCGATGCATTCAATGACCGGATGGTCTTCATCGTTTCCCACCAGGATATTGGCGATCCGCATGGCCAGCGGATCCATGACGCCGGAAGCCGGTATTCCCTGTCCGAGATGTCCGTATCTTCCCCCATCCTGGATTGTCGTTCGGGCACCAGGCTGTTTTACGGTCATATACATAGCTTGCCTCCCGCTTCTTCGATTTCCCTGAATTCCTCTTCACTGACGGACCGGAAACGGATCACATCACCGCTTCGCAGCAGTACCGGGTCTTCGGCATCGGGATCATACAGCTTCACCGGGGTCAGCCCGAGAATATGCCAGCCGCCGGGCGAAGTCAGCGGATAGATTCCCGTCTGGGCACCGCCGATTCCTACCGAACCGGCCGGAATGCTTGTGCGCGGTTCCTTGCGCCGCGGTGTGTGCAGCCTGTCATCAAGATTGCCAAGATACGGAAATCCCGGCAGGAAACCCATCATGTATACCGGATATTCATTGCCGGTATGAATACGGATCACTTCTTCGACGCTGCATCCGGCATGTTTCGCGACATGCTCGAGATCCTCCGGGAACGGTTTTCCGTAGAGCACCGGAATATCGATATACCTGGCAGCGGAAGCGGTTTTTCTGTCTGCTTTCTTCGCCAGCACTTCGATTTTCTGCTTCAGCATTTCATAGGAAAAAACCACCGGATCGAATTTCATCAGCAAAGCCGCATAGGAAGGAATCAGATCAATGATTCCTTTCAGATGCGCATTCTGTATTTTCTCCGTCATCTGTCGCACTTCCCGCAGGACAGCCGGATCGATCTTCTGTTCGAATTGAATCATCAGCGCCGTATCGCCGCACGGTTTGATCACAAATTTCTGCATACCCGTATTGTAAACGATTTTCCCGTTTCTGTAGACAACCTTGCATAATGAAAAGACTGTACGTGGGTACAGTCCTGGAAATACAATCTGTTTTTACATCAGATCCTGCAGTCCGTCATACAGAGCCCGGAAGGCTTTTTCATACTGCGGGGCGCTGATGCCGATGATCACGTTCATTTCACTGAAACCGGCATCGATCATCCGCACATGGATCCCCTCTTTTGCCAGAATGGCAAACATCCTTGAGGCAAAACCAATATTCTGCCAGAGGCCTTCACCGACCACTGCGATCAAGGCAATGCCGTCTTCGATCATGACCCTGTCCGGATTCAGTTCGCGGTCGATTTCCGAGATGATCTGGTTGCGGCAGTGTTCCAGAGCCGCTGTTTCGACGATGACCGACATCGAGTCGATCGACGTCGGGGTATGTTCATACGGCACACCGTTGCGGGCGATGATATTCATGACTCTGGCACCAAAGCCGACTTCCGCGTTCATCATTGCTTTTTCGATAAACAGGTCGGAAAGACCTTTTTTGCCGGCAATGCCGGTAATGGTATGGGGTCGCGCCTCTTTGGGAATCACCGGTACGATCCTGGTGCCGGCCGCTTCAGGATCCATCGTGTTTCTGATCTGAATCGGAATGCCGGCCGCCCGGATCGGAAAGACAGCTTCTTCATGCAGAACCGAAGCGCCCATATATGACATTTCCCGCAGTTCCCGGTAGCTGATCCAGTCCACCTTGCGGGGATTCTCCACGATACGGGGATCCGCGCTCATGATGCCTGATACATCTGTCCAGTTTTCATACAGATCCGCTTTGACACCACGGGCAATGATGGCACCGGTCACATCCGATCCGCCGCGTGAGAATACCGTGATCCGGCCTTCTTCATCTTTTCCGTAAAAGCCGGGAATGACAGCGTGTTCCATGTTTTTCAGGACACTTCTGACCAGCGGATATGTCGCTTCTTCGTCCAGGCGGCGACCGCGGAAACGGATCAGCAGTCCGGCATCGACGAACGGCCAGTCAAGAAAACGGGAAATGATCCTGGCATTCAGATATTCACCGCGGCTGGCAAGATAATCCGCCGTTTCGTATTCCATCATTTCTTTTTCAATGATATTGATTTCCCTATCCAGATCGAATGAAATACCGAGTTCTTCAATAATTTCCCGGAAATGTTCGCGGATCTGATGCAGAGGCTTCTGATAGTCATTCCCCTCCTTGCGGGCATGATGGACCTGATACAGCAGGTCGGTTATTTTCGTGTCTTCCGGAGAACGTTTGCCAGGTGCAGATACCACCATGAATCTGCGTTCCGGATCACTTTTCACGATATTGACTGCCTTGCGGATCGAGGCGGCGCTGGCCAGCGAAGTTCCGCCGAATTTGGTAACGATCATATCTTCTTCCTTCTTCGGGAACATCCCGAGCATTGCTGCACCGTATATTTTACATAAAGTATACGGTTGTTTCAGTTGAAATACATCAACGCAGATGATATCATACCAAACATAGATAGAGGCGCGGAAGCGACAAATACAGACAGAGCCGGCAGGCGTTGGATGTCTGTACGAAGCAATTCCGCCGAACTGCCGACCGGGGCACCGGAAAGCGGTGGGCTGCGGGAGAACATCCCCCAGACTGTCTACACGAGTAGGAGTGCTATCTGTGCGTGCTTTCTATATGCCGGCAGATCGATCCTGCCGGCATTTTATTCAAGGAGGAGACGATGTCAGAAATCAGCGGAGTCAGAGTCAGAGAACTGGCCGAACAATTCGGCACGCCATTGTATGTTTACGATGAGAGTGCCCTGCGAAAACAGCTGCAGACATTCACCGACAGTTTCCGAAGCAATGTTCTTGATACCCGTGTCATCTACGCTTCCAAGGCCTTCAACTGCAAGGCCATGATCGAACTGGTCCGGGCATACGGCTGCGGGCTGGATGTTGTCTCCGGCGGTGAACTGTATACAGCATTGAAAACAGACTTCGATCGGGCACTTATCTATTTCCACGGCAACAACAAAACCCCGGCTGAGATCCGGATGGCACTGGACGGCGGGGTCGGAACCTTTGTCATTGACAATGAAATGGAAGCAGCCGAACTGCTGAAGCAGATCAACAACAAAGAAACGGACGTATTCCTGCGGATCAACCCCGGCATTGAAGCCCATACCCATCAGTACATCGTAACGGCTCATGTCGACAGTAAATTCGGCTTCTCCCTGCTGGAGAAAGACGTGATCATGGAAACCGCCCGCAAACTGCAGGCTTCCGGAACCATTCATGTCCGTGGCATTCATGCCCATATCGGCTCCCAGATCTTTGACAAGCAGGCTTACGTCGAACTGGTCAGAAAAATGTTCGCCTTCGCGAAAGAACTGAACGATCAGAATATTCCGGTTTCCGAAATCAATCTGGGCGGCGGCTTTGGCGCATATTACACCGCTGAAGATCACCCGGTTCCGGTGCAGGAAGTCTGTGAGACGATCCTGCGGACATGTGAAGAAGAAAATGAGAAAAACGGCGGTATCATCCGGAGGATCCTGATCGAACCGGGCCGCAGTATCGTGGCGGAAGCCGGCTCGACATTATATACAGTCGGTTATCTGAAGAAGACACCGAATAAACATTACGTCTTCGTCGACGGCGGCATGAGCGACAACATCCGTCCCGCCCTCTACCAGGCAAAATATGACGCATACGTCGCGGGCCGAGAAAACGAACCTGTCTTCACGGATTACACGGTTGCCGGAAAATGCTGCGAGTCAGGTGACATTCTGATTGAAAGCATTCCCCTTCCGGAAGTCCATACCGGTGATATCCTCGTTGTGAAAACCACCGGCGCGTATGGTTATTCCATGGCATCCCATTACAACAAACTGCCCTTCCCGGCCGTCGTCTTCGTAAAAGACGGCAAAGCAAGGGAAGTGATTGAAAGAGAATCCTACGAGCATATGACTGCATTGGAGAAACAGGAGGAAAGATCATGATCAAAGGTTCCATCGTCGCACTGATTACTCCGTTCCATGAGGACGGATCTGTCAATTTCGAAAAACTCGGCGAACTGCTCGACTGGCATATCGCCAATCACACAGACGGTATTCTTGTTCTGGGAACGACCGGCGAAAGCACAACCATGACCCATGAAGAAGACGACGCAGTCGTGGAATTCACGCTGAAGCGGGTCAACCACCGGGTTCCGGTCATTGCCGGTTCCGGCTCCAATGACACCAGAACCATGCTGGAAAAGTCGAAGAAATATGCCGATATGGGTGTCGACGCTCTGCTGGCGATCACACCGTATTACAACAAAGCCAACGAAGAAGGCATGATCCGTCATTTCACGACGGTTGCCGACGTTGTCAGCGCACCGCTGATCCTCTACAACGTACCGGGCAGAACCGGCTGTTCCCTGAGCGTCAGTGCGGTTGAAAGACTGTCCAAACATCCGAACATCATCGGCATCAAGGAAGCTTCCGGCAATATCAGTTTCGCGGTCAGTGTTTCCCGTTACGTCAGTGATGATTTTGCCATGTGGAGCGGCAACGACGATATGATCGTTCCGATCCTGTCACTGGGCGGCTCCGGTGTCATCAGCGTCTTCGCCAACACCAATCCGAAAGAAGCCCATGATCTGGTCCAGAACTGGCTGGATGGCAATCACGCGGAATCCCTGGCGATCCAGCAGAAGTATCTGGATTACATTCACGCTCTCTTCTGTGAAGTCAATCCGATTCCGGTAAAGGAAGCACTGAACCAGATGGGTAAGGAAGTCGGCGGCTACCGTCTGCCGTTATACCCGATGGCGGAAAAGAACAGGCTGCACCTGATCGACGAAATGAAGAAAGCAGGCCTTTTATGAGAGTCATCATCGGCGGCAGAGGAAAGATGGGACAGCTTCTCGCAGCAGAAGCAGAACGGGCCGGCTTTGAAGTGATGGGCATGTTCGACGCCTTCAATCTTGATTCCTTAAAAACAATGGAACCGGCTGATATGATCATCGATTTCTCACACCGTGACAATCTGGCCTGGATCCTTGACTACGTTAACGAGCACAACTGTTCTCTTGTCTACGGCACGACCGGACTGAATGAGGAACAGAAAGCTTCTTTGCAGAAACTATCCGAAGATCATCCTGTCTTCTTCAGCGCCAACTATTCCTACGGTGTCGCTGTCCTGCAGGAGATCATCCGCACTGCCGCGCCTTTACTGAAGGACTCCTTCGATATCGAACTGACGGAAACCCATCACAACCAGAAACAGGACGCGCCAAGCGGCACTGCCAAGGCTTTGCTGGAAATCCTGAATCCGGACGGTGAATTCAAGGAAGTCTATGGCCGTTCCGGCATGACCGGTGCCAGACAGAAGGAAATCGGCATCCATGCCCTGCGGGGCGGCACCGAAGCCGGTGAACATACCGTATATTTCTTTGGCAACAGTGAACGCATTTCCATCACCCACCATGCTGACAGCCGTATGATCTTTGTCAGCGGCGCGATCAAGGCAGCACAGTTCCTGCAGGACAGACCAGCCGGCATGTATACGATGCGGGATCTGGTATTCACACAGAAATGAGGATAAAAGATATGAAAACAAGAATCGGTATCCTTGGATATGGAAATCTCGGCCAGGGCGTTGAATACGCTGTCCGTGAAACAAATGACATGGAACTGACGGCTGTCTTCACCCGCCGCGATCCTGCTTCTGTAACCATTCAGACGGAAAACGTTCCGGTCTTATCGGTCAATGAGATCCTGAACTGGACTGACAAAATCGACGTTCTGGTATTATGCGGCGGCAGCGCAACCGATCTGCCGGTGCAGACGCCGGAATATGCGAAGTATTTCAATGTCATCGACAGTTTTGACACGCACGCACGCATTCCTGAACATTTCAACGCTGTAAATGAGGCTGCTCTTGCCAGCAATAAAACAGCCATGATCTCGGTCGGCTGGGATCCGGGACTCTTCTCACTGATGAGAGCCTATACTTCCGCGATCCTGCCGAACGGCAAGGATTATACCTTCTGGGGCAAAGGTGTATCACAGGGTCATTCCGACGCGATCAGACGCATTGAAGGCGTCGCTGACGCAAGACAGTACACCATTCCGGTGGATGAAGCACTGGAAGCTGTACGCAGCGGTCAGAATCCTGAACTGACGACCCGTCAGAAGCACACCCGCGAAGCCTTCGTCGTTCTCAAAGACGGCGCAGATCCGGAAAAAATCAGAAAAGAGATCGTCGAAATGCCGAATTACTTCGCCGACTACGACACAACCGTGCACTTCATCTCCAAAGAAGAATTCGACGCAAATCATAAGGAACTCAATCACGGCGGCTTCGTCTTCCGTTCCGGTTCCACCGGCAAAGACCACGCTCACAAGCATGTCATTGAATTCTCATTGAAACTGGATTCCAATCCGGAATTCACGACCAGTGTCATCATCTGCTATGCCCGCGCAATCAAACGCCTGGCGGATCAGGGACAGTTCGGATGCAAGACCGTCTTCGACATCCCGCCTGTTCTTCTGAGTGAAATGACACCGGAAGAGATGCGCAGTCATCTTCTCTGATCACATGAAAGACGCTCTGTGCGTCTTTTTTTATTTTTGTTGTCATCACCATAAAAATCCCCTATAATAAAAAGGCTTTAAGCCGACTTAGCTCAGCTGGCAGAGCAAATCATTCGTAATGATTAGGTCGTTGGTTCGAATCCGATAGTCGGCACCATGCAAAACAGCCTTGAAAACAGGGCTGTTTTCTTATACCGGCATAAACTCCGTAAGTATGTCGAAAACATGAAATGTACAACTCAGATCATTCGTAAAAAAGAAGCGTTGCTTCTTGATTCGTTTGATTTAACGGTTTGACGAAATCATAACGTTTTTTACCGTTGACTTCATCATGTGGCAGTGCTATAAAATAATGCTTTCCCCAAAGACAGGGAAGAACAGCAGACGTGGCCTGTCCATCAGAATGAAGAATCTTCAAAACTGTGACAGCTGCTTCATCATACATACATGTATCTTCGCACAACTATGCTATGATGATTATGATCTCAACACGGAACGGCTTTTGATTCAATACGTTCAATCAATATATACATCATAAAAAAACAGGCATTCTTCAAACGATTTACGGAAAGACTGTATATGATCTTCTGCACTGAGGCACATCCCGAAATCGGGCTGACTTTGACGCCGCGGTGACAAAACCTCTCATTTCCTTTATTATCACATTAGAAATAGAACTTTAACGAAAAGGAGAACTGAACATGGAAAACAAAAAAATACTTCAGGACGAAATAATGGCGAGTGTATCCGGCGGATTTATCTTCGCAGACTCAAAAGGACAATTCTGTATTGTTGATGATGTCGGCAATATTCTGGAACTGTTTCAAAACATGGCTGATGCGCAGGCCTACTGCGAACAAAACGGCATTTCCACCCAGCAGATCAGCTGGGAACAAGTGGTCAAATTAAGAGAAGAAGCGTCAAAAAAGAGACATGAAGACGATCCGTTTTATCCTCCGAATATCAACCCGCTGATTCCCCCTCATAAATAATTAGAAAACGATCCATTCGTCGTAGTGTGGGAAGTTTTCGAATAATCCAGCTGCAGCTTCACGAAGGATTGCGAACATGGCATTGGCTGTTGCTGGACAAAATGCATGATTGAACACCTTTGTAATGGCTATGTTTCTGTCAGTGAAAGCAGTGATGAAATATCTGCCCGCTTCATAAAATTCTATATTGCCAACGGAACTGTCGGGATGCTAAGGGAATGAGTCAATGAAGATTTTCCCGTCAGCAGTCAGAGAATTGCCGAGATGATGTATTTCTTTTTAAGCAAAATCAATCAATGACTGATTATGCAGTTTCTGACAAGACAGTCATTTAACCATTGGGAAAGCAAAATAAAAACCGGCTGGTCATTTATCTCCTTTGCGGAGTACTGACCGGCCGGTTTATGCTGTTACACCATAAGTGCCTGTGTGACAGAAGTATTATGCTGTTTCCTGCAGACGGATACCCATGGCATAGCCGCCTTCGTCCTGTTCCAGAACCTGAAATCCCATCTTCTGATAAAACTTCACGGCTCTTTCATTTGCCCTTGCAACCCCCAGCATGACGCCTTTCACATTCTGAGACTTCAGTTTCTCCAGCATGGCTTTCATCAGACGGGTGCCGTTGCCGCTGCCAGTTTCACTTTCCAGCAGGTCGATGTGAACATGAGCGGGATAACGATCGGCATAGGTGAGATAACCGTTCCATTCCGCTTCCGCCCGGTTTTTATAATATTCGCCAAGAACGATGATTTCTTTCCTGTCTTCTTCGCTTTCTTTGAGAAAAGACCGGATGTCCGGTGCGGCCATCACATAGCCGGCCGCCTGATTCTTCTCGTCCACCAACATCAGGACTTCACCATGATCAAGATACAGATCACAGTACATTTTCAGTGTGAATATGCCATGCAGGATATCTGTCCTCGCTTTTTCGGAAGCTGTCGCGAGACAGATGTCCTCCATCTGCTTACGGTATTCTGATGTGTATTCCCGGATGGTTCTCGTCATGGTTTCTGTCCTCTTTCTGTGTAATAAGAAATGCAGCAGAATCTGCCGCATTTCATCTGTTTTGTGACTGATCAATAACCCCAGTTCAGGAGTTCCCAATCGCCGCCATCGGCGCGGGCGAAGACCCAGTTCCAGTTTTCATATTCCTTGTCTGCTTCCCAGGCGCCTCTTTCTTCCAGAGGAGAATGGAAATCAGAATCGAGAATCATGCACTGCGTATAATTCCGGCCTTCTTTCAGGCTGTTGACCCAGTTCAGATTTTCTTCGTTGCTGCATGTATCGCCGGTAAAACGGATATTATGCATTTCACAGCCTTCCCAGCCGGAGAATTCCGCATTGAGAAGCTGGATTGCTTTGTCAAAATCATCCTTGGTGAAGAGCTGGGATGTTCCATAATCGATGGATACCCCGTCAGTCATTTTTGATGTCTTTCCGGCTTTGGCAGCTGACCGGTTGCCAATCCCTGCAAATAGTACAGCAGACATCAAAACAGCAGTTAAAAGTCGTGTTTTCATTTGTTAATACCTCCTTGCTGTAGCACTCCATTATACTGCTGCAAGAAAGGTTGTAAATCTTTATTTTTACAGACTCCTGAACACCTCGTCGCTGAGCTTTTCGTTGAACGGACGATCCAGCAGTTCCGGATTCTGCAGGAAGTACTGCAGGATCTTCATCGACTTGGAAAAATAGTAGCCGTCCGCGATTCTTTCATCGACGGTCATGTTCAGTTCCACGCCGTCTTTGAAGACGACCTGATCATTCTCATAGAACGGCATGCGGCCGGCTTTGCCGACAACGACAAACAGAGACGTCGTGCCCCAGTTTGTCAGATGATGATAACCGCTGGGCAGGCCAATTGAACCGAGGTTGGCGAAATTGACGGTGGAATGATATGGATCGGTTTCCACCAGAGCCGGCAGGATCATGCCTTTTTTCTCCAGCCCGCAGATCGCGCTGATGATCGGTCTGGAAATAAACTTCGGCAGTTTATTGAACTTGTCCATGACACCGGTCGATTCATCCACATAGCTCTTGTTCTTCAGTTTCAAAAGCTGCCGGTGAAGTTCATTGTGAAGATCGTCGATCGTCCAGTCCGGCTTGCTGTGAATAAAAGCCAGCACCTCGCCGCCGTCATCCGAGAATTCCTGTTTGACGGTGAAAGCGGCACTGATCTCATTACGTTTATACATCTTTCTGTCATGAATGAAAATTGACAGTTTGGAACGCAGAGTGATTGTTTTCAGTGTCGCGGCAATCAGACACTGAAACAGATTGTATTTATACTCCGGATGGTCCGCGTTCTTTTTCGCTATATATTCATTTACCCTGGTCAGGTCAATTTTAAAACTGAAAAAAGTCTCATTGTCACAGCGGTTCGGAAACATGAACGGCATGATAAAGTGCATTGAATCAGTATCTTTCAGATATCTCGCATCGAATCTGTCTCCCATTTCAAATCCTCCAAATACCGTCTCATTTTACTACCATTACGCCTTCATGGACAACTAAACTGTTCAGCGATGATATTGTCTGATCAGATGGTCATGGTAAACAGGAAACGCCAGCAACGGCAAAAAGCAGAAAGCCATCATAAGGATGCCCGCATACAGAGAATCCTTGATCTGCAGAGAGATGAACAGGCCAGCCAGCAGACAAAGACCATACAGGATCCACATCATGCCGTGCTTCCGGTTCCATGCCTTCACATCGGTCAGATCGTTCGGATCGATGGTCGGTTCCCCGGTGGAAAGCCGGGCCGGTTTTTCACTGCACCATTGGTAAATACCGATGCCAAACATCAGTACTGCCGCTGAAGTGATTATACTGATAAATACCCACATAGCCTGTCAACCTTCTTTCTGTCTTCAGTATACTGCATCTCTGAAATACAGAGCATGACACATGCGCCTTTGTCCGTTCATGATTTAAATCGAGTAGGAGGAAATGAATAAGGTTTCCTCCTTTATTCATCTCCGACCTCTCACACCACCGTACGTACCGTTCGGTATACGGCGGTTCGAAATTCAATAACTATGTACTAACTGGTAGTGG
>CADBEA010000057.1 GCA_902793635.1 uncultured Erysipelotrichaceae bacterium
TAAAGCTTTTCGTCTAGCATAACTACATTATAAAACGTGCAGGAATTTCAGCTCCTGCACAATGTGTTTCTAGTGGTCACCGAAGGTGACCTTTTTTATAACAATTATGAAAATCGAAAACCGATCCAAATATACGTATCTGAAAAACAAATAAATATTGTGAATTATAACAAACCTTTACCACCCATTCGTATAAGTGATTTGAATGAGAGAACATTCTTTAATGAACGCGACACAGAAAATCCTGAAATAAGGGATATGTTTAAAGCATTAGGCATTATAGAGTCCTTTGGAACAGGAATAGGAGAAGCCAAAAGATCAATGCGAGAAAACGGCTCGCCGGATCTTTTTTATAAGACGTTTGACATAAATGACAACGTCACTTCTGTCGTTATACCTGTAAATGAGGAATATTATGAGATAAAAAACGGCACCAATCCAAAGGGAAAAGTTTGGATTGAGAACGAAACCAAAGATTTTAAACAGAAAATCTTGGATTCAAGATATACAGATAAAATAAAACAAAACATTTTGAAGTTATATGACGTAATCGGTACAGAGGTCTTTGGAAATTCTCGTGTAGTCGAAATCCTGGGCTGTTCGGAAGTGACAGCAACTTCCTACTTGAAAAGGATGGATGATGAACTGAAAATCATAGTTCCGGTAGAAGGAATGGGTAAAGGAAAATACAAGTTTTCAAAGTAGAACAATTTTGTCACCAAAGCCCTGCATACAGCTGCATTTTCCTGTATTCGAATAGTCGTTCATGACAGAAAGTTTTGCTTGGTAGAGGGCTGCTTGCAGTATCGTTTCCAGCGTGGATATATGTATCTTGTTCCGTATATAGACATGAACGAGGTTTTTTCCCCTCAAAAACCTTCAAGGCCCTGCAGGTAATGCGGGGTCTTTTCATTTAGCGGATGCTACAGACCTGTTATGGAAGGAATCTCTGTGTGGATATACGAATCTTGCCCCGTAGAATGATAAGGAAGGAGTTCTGATAGCAGATGATCAGAACCGGAGTATGGAGGAAAAATTATGGGAGAAATGAAGAAAATTAACATTGAGGAACTTGAAAAAATATGTGGTGGAGGAGATTATGACTTTATTCACTATACAGATGGAAAGACATGTCATCATTCCCCGGCAAGGGTCCTTGAAGCAGAGATTAAAGAAACGAGAACTGTAGGTAAATTTATTTGCCGCTGGTGTGGTGAAGTAGTTTATTACTGGCAGTATCCTAATGAAGGTGATCTGTACTTTGTTACAGAAGAGGAATATAACGTAGTAAAAGCAAATCGCCGCTGATGCTTAACAATCGAGAACCGGGATCGCTCTGTAAAGGGCGGTCTTTTTTATATGATGAGGCGGCTGCCGGCACATCTGTTCATTAAACTAAGACACCTTTTTAATGAGAAAGTTTTTAAGTAACTGCGAAGTTAGTTAAAAAGTTCAGTGTCAAAAAAACGCCATGCGCGCATGGTGTCCAATTTGCTATGAACGTTACTTGAAATAAATCAAATGTAATTCACTCAAAGCCAAAAGACATGGCCCAATTTATCACATTTATATTCGGTATCCGGCCATAGGTCTCCTAAATATTTCCCAGGTCTTGTATTTCCTGTCGGATAAAGATAGCCTGAACATTTTAGGCATTCTTCTTGATACGTTCAGACCCGCAGTATGGACATTTCGTTACTTGTACTGTATTAATCAAAGTTGCTTCATTTGTATCTCTCAGCTTTTGATGTCGTTGCTTGTAATGTTTCTTTGTTTCATTACGAATATAATTCTGTGAAGCAGTGCGCTCCGCAGAATGGTCCCATGGCGTAGCACGCCGGGACTTCGACGTTATTTTACTCATTGGGTGGTGGCCCGTACTCAGGCAGACAACTAAGCAGGCCACCACGCACAAGTCTTAGTTGCCTGCCTGAATATACTTTCTAGGTTCTACTGAACCTTCTTCAGTATATTGAAGTCAGCACACGTGTGCAAATACGGCTTTAAAAGAAAAGGCAGCAGTCCCAATGCCCATTGAGGTCCAAAGCTGCCAATATCGCTGCGGCGCATAAATTATTGATCGTAATCTATGCGCTTTCCAGAAGCGGCGAATTATACCGTTCCTGATTGAAGTATAGATCATTTCAAAATGAATTGGGAGTATGTCTCCTGTTTTCATCATGCGCTTTTTGATGAAATATCACTTTAAAAAAACTATGCCTAAGAGGGTTGACTTAAGTTATCGGATTTTTGTGCTTTATTGACATTCTGTTCGCAAGCGCTATCATGATATTAGCTGGAAACGTTAACAGAAGTGATGGTTTTGCAGGGAACGACCTGTGTGAGGAATACACAGGCTGCACCACATGAAGGTTTTATCCGGGAAGAATGTATCCCGGGAACGAAAAATACTGTTTAGTTTTAAGGGAGGAAAGTAAGATGAACAGTAACAACATTTTCAGAACAGGCCTCGCTGCACTGTTATGCGCAAGCCTGCTCGCTGGCTGCGGAGGAGGTAGTTCCGCAGGCACATCCACATCCGGCGGCTCTGATGAGGGCACTTCCGACGAGAAGGTCGTTGCGACCGTAACCGTCTGGGGACCGCAGGAAGATCAGTCCGATGACAACGGCAAGTGGCTTCAGACCGAATGCGAGAAGTTCGCTGCAGAACATCCTGACTGGGAACTCACATTCAACTATGGTGTCTGCTCCGAAGGTGATGCGAAGACCAACGTCTCCACTGACCCGAGCGCTGCCGCAGATGTCTACATGTTTGCGAACGACCAGATCCCTGATCTGCTGAAGGCTGGCGGAATCGCTGAACTCGGCGGAAAGACCGTTGATGCGATCAAGGCAAACAACTCCGAGACGACCGTTAATACCGTAATGTATGACGGCTCTGTCTATGGTGTACCGTTTACCGCCAATACCTGGTTCATGTACTACGACAAGAGCGTATTCACCGAAGACGATGTCAAGTCTCTTGATGCAATGCTCGAAAAGGGCAAGGTCGCATTCCCGCTTGAAAACTCCTGGTACATTGCCGCAATGTATGTAGCCAACGGCTGCACACTGTTCGGCGCAGACGGCAATGACGCTGCTGCTGGTATCGACTTCAGCGGAGATAAGGCAGTTGAAGTTACCAACTACCTCGTTGATCTCGCGGCGAACCCGAACTTCTCCAACGGTGATGTTTCCAACAACGCAGATGCTGCGGCATTCTTCTCCGGAACCTGGGATTACCAGAAGGCACAGGATGCCTATGGCGATAACCTCGGCATCGCACCGGCACCGACCATCATGGATGGAAAGCAGATGAAGTCCTTCGCAGGCTCCAAGGCAATCGGCGTCAACCCGGCAACCGCGCTCTACAGCGAGCATCCGGAAGTTGCAGTTGCACTTGCGGCATACCTCGGAAGCACATCCGCTCAGCAGGATCACTATGATCTGCGCAACATCATCCCGACCGATTCCAATATCAACATCGGTGATGACGCTCTCGCAAAGGCACAGATGAATACCATGGGATACGCTTCCGTCGTACAGCCGCTCCAGGCTGATATGGGCAACTACTGGGGACCGGCAGAGTCCATGGGCAAGGAACTCGTTGCAGGAACTGTTACGCATGACAATGCGGCAGAAAAGACAGAATCCATGAACGAGGCCATGAACACCTCTGCGGTTCAGTAACACAACCATCATTTCAGGAATGGCTGCGGTCGGACTCCAGCAGTCCGGCCGTATTCGTTCCGTCACTCTGACTGTTATTAAGGAACTAATCATTTATGGATGAAACAATCAGTATCGGCAATGCACTGAAAAAAGGGGACCTCTGGACCCGGCTTTCCGCGCTTGTGATGGGCATCGGTATGATCATGCACAGGCAGGTAATCAAGGGAATCATGGTTCTTCTGTGTGAGATTGCCTTCTTTTTCTACATGATCAATACCGGCTTTCATAATCTTTCTATGATGCCGAGTCTAGGCACCGAAGCGCAGGGCAAGGTCTGGAATGAAGCCAAGCAGATCTATGAGTACACCGTGAGCGATAACTCCCAGCAGATCCTGCTTGCCGGGGTCATTACGCTGTTTGTCATTGCGGCGATCATTGTGCTCTGGGTTCTGCAGATGCGTCATTCCTATAAGCTTCAGAAGATGATCGAGAGGGGCGAACATGTGCGCAGTCTCAAAGAAGACATCGCGGCACTGTTTGACGGAAACCTTCATATCACCCTGATGACGCTGCCGTGCCTTGGCATTCTCATCTTTAACATCGTTCCGCTTGTATACATGATCTCGATGGCCTTTACGACCTATTCCAAGGAAGACGAGCATCTGATGCTGTTTGACTGGGACGGTCTCCATCAGTTCGGCCGTGTCCTGAACATGAACGGCAATATCGGCCGTCAGTTCTGGCATGTCCTGGCGTGGACGGTAGTCTGGGCGTTCTTCGCAACGTTCCTGAACTACATCCTCGGCATGATCCTTGCGTTGATCATTAACCGCAAGGACACCAAGGCCAAAGGTTTCTGGCGGTTCTGCTTCGTGCTTTCGATCGCGGTTCCCCAGTTTGTCACGCTCATGATCATGAACATCATGCTGCAGCCTTCGGGCGCGGTGAATGTGCTGCTCAAGAACCTCGGTCTTATTACGACACCGATTCCGTTCTGGACGAATGCGATGCTCGCTCGGATCACGATCATCGTGATCAACCTATGGGTCGGTATTCCGTATACGATGCTTCAGGTCACGGGTATTCTGCAGAACATTCCGCTTGAGCTCTATGAAGCGGCCAAAGTGGACGGTGCAGGTCCGGTCAAGACCTTCTTCAGCATTACGCTTCCGTACATGCTGTTTGTCACGACCCCGTATCTCATCGCAAGCTTTGTCGGAAACATCAACAACTTCAATGTCATCTACCTGCTTTCGGGAGGCGGACCGACGTATGTCGGAGATACCGCAGGTCAGACCGATCTTTTAGTCACGTGGCTCTACAAGCTGACGATCGACCAGCAGTACTACAACCTTGGTGCGGTCATCGGAATCATGACCTTCGTGATCCTTACGATCGTGACCCTGATTACCTACCGCAATTCCAGTTCCTACAAGAATGAGGAGGCGTTCATGTGATGAATAACGAGAAGTATAACAAACCAAGTCTTCGCAAGCGCATCGTGAATCTTCTGGTCCACATCCTGCTTGCGGTGCTTGCCTTCATCTGGCTGCTTCCGATCTTCTGGATCGTACTGACAAGCTTTAGGGCGGAGCCGGGTGCTTACACGAACACTTTCCTTCCCCAGGGCTATACGCTGAACAACTACATCAAGCTCTTTACGGATCGGAACGTGCTTAATTTCCCGAAGATGTTCATGAATACGCTGATCATCGCGATCGTCTGCTGCATCATCAGCACCTTCTTCGTCCTGTCGGTTGCGTATTCTCTGAGCCGGATGCGCTTCAAGTTCCGTAAGCCGTACATGAACCTCGCCATGATCCTTGGACTCTTCCCGGGCTTTATGACGATGATCGCCCAGTACTTCATCTTAAAGGCGATGGGTCTTACAGAAGGATCCGCGATCCGCATCGGTCTTATCATTGTCTATTCCGCCTGTGCGGGTCTTGGCTTCCAGATCGCAAAAGGGTATCTCGATACGATTCCCCGCTCGATCGATGAAGCTGCGGTGATCGACGGTGCGACGAACTGGCAGGTATTCACCAAGATCACGATGCCGCTTGCCAAGCCGATCATCATCTACACCGTCATGACTTCCTTTATCGCACCATGGGTCGACTTTATCTTCGCCAAGGTATTATGCCGTGCCAACTCCGATCAGTTCACGGTAGCCATCGGCCTTTGGAACATGCTGCAGAAAGAGTATATCTATCAGTGGTATACCTGCTTCGCGGCTGGCGCGGTCGTGATCTCGATTCCGATCGCGATCCTCTTTATCTTCATGCAGCGCTTCTACGTCGAAGGCATGTCCGGAGCGGTCAAGGGATGATGACCGCACGGAAAAAAGGGGTGATTGCTGCGGGTGCAGCGATGCTTCTTATGCTTTCCGGATGCACGATTCAAACAGCAGACACACGTGAGTCTGCTGTTTCTTCTGTGCAGATGGCTGCGTTCAATCAGGATCTTGAACCGGTTACCCGGGAAGACCATTACCGTACCACCTATGAGATCTTTGTCTATTCGTTCTGTGACTCCAACGGGGACGGGATCGGGGATCTCAACGGGATCCGCTCCAAGCTTGATTACATTCAGGATCTTGGCTTTGATGAGCTCTGGCTGACCCCGGTCCATCCTTCCGATACGTATCACAAATACGATGTGAAGGACTACT
Organism: uncultured Erysipelotrichaceae bacterium; assembly: GCA_902793635.1. Classification (GTDB taxonomy): domain Bacteria; phylum Bacillota_I; class Bacilli_A; order Erysipelotrichales; family Erysipelotrichaceae; genus Bulleidia. The sequence continues at coordinate 6,344 of CADBEA010000057.1, forward strand.
GTGCGATTGATTCGCAGTTTGGAACAATGGAAGACTATGAAGCACTCCTGAAGGACTGTCACGAACGGGGAATGCGCGTACTCCTGGATCTTCCGGTAAACCATACCGCTTCCGGGCATTCCTGGTTCCAAGAAGCCGCTTCCTATTACCGCTCGCTTCCTGCCGGCAGTAAACCGGACCCAGCTGTCTGCCCGTATGCGGAGTATTATCTCTTCTCGGATTCTCAGCAGGATGGCTATGCGCAGCTTGCCGGATCCAGCTGGTACTATGAGGCACGCTTCTGGTCCGAGATGCCGGATCTGAATCTTTCGAATGAAGCGGTACGCAATGAGATCAAAGATATCGTCTCCTTCTGGCTGAACAAAGGGGCAGACGGTTTCCGACTCGATGCGGTCACAAGCTACTATACCGGCGATCCGGAATCCAATGTGGATTTCATGCGCTGGTTCACCGATACCTGCAAAGAGATCAAACCGGACTGCTATATCGTGGGAGAAGCCTGGACTGATCGAAGGTCCATCGCGGTCCTCTATGAAAGCGGGATCGATTCGCTGTTTGACTTTCCGTTTGCGGATTCCGAAGGCATCATCCGTTCTGTTCTGAACAACGCTTACAGCGCAAAGGATTATGTGCAGGCGATGCTCAGTACCCAGGAAGCCTTCTCTGCATCCAATCCCAATTATGTGGATGCGCCTTTCTATACCAACCATGACATGGCAAGAAACGCCGGCTTCTATCCGCAGGATAACGGGCCAAAGACCAAGATGGCCTATGCCATGAGTCTTCTCATGAGCGGCAATTCCTTTGTCTACTATGGGGAAGAGATTGGAATGAAGGGCTCCGGGAAGGACGAAAACAAGCGTGCTCCGATGTACTGGAGCAATGATCCAAATGACCCGGATCTTTGCGCAGGACCTCCGTACATGGATCAGGTCGACATGAAGTTCCCGCCGCTTTCCGAGCAGATGAGTGATCCTCTTTCCATCTATAACTGGTTTAAGGAAGTCATCAAAGTACGCAAGGCATTTCCTGTCATTGCGAGCGGGACAACCGCGGAAGCCGGCGGGATCAGTGATGATGCGATTGCGGCATTTATCCGTTATCGGGAAGGGGAGGATCCGGTTCTGATCGTGATGAATCTTCGGGATGAGAGCCGGGATGCGGATCTTACCGTACTGAATGAAGAGCTGAATCTTGCGGCAGTGTTGAATACCGATGAACAGTCTATTACGATAGATCAGGGAATTCTGCATATGCCCGCCTACAGTATTGCGGTACTTACTGAAGTACATTAAAAAACGGAGCCGGTGCTGTTACTGATTCATGACTGCACGGGCTCACGTTGTTATCAAGACATTGTTTTGGCCTTATGTTAAACGTGAAGATAGAAGTTCTGCCTGGCATCAAAAGAGTTAAAGCAGTCACATGATTGATGATTGGGATACCAGTACCATGTCGCCCGGCTGATCTCCGGTTCTTTCCATGACCTGCCTGCATGTATCTGCTCAATAAAAAAATGACCGCAACAGAAGTTACGATTGTGGTCAAGGGCACCAACAATTATTTTCTTGAGGCGCTTCTGGAAGAAGTGCAGAAGAATCTGAAAGAAAACGGGGAAGATGCGAATGTCTTTTTCCTTGATGAAATGGCTGATGAAGTGGAAGCGGCCATTCAGACACTGAACGAGGCAAAACCGAAGGGCTTCATTTTCCTGGGCGGCAATCTTCATTATTTTGAGGAACGCTTTGCGGAAATCGATGTGCCAAGTGTGCTTGTTTCGGAAACAGCCGAAACACTGGACTATAACAACCTGTCATCCTTTTCAACTGATGACTATGAAACGGCCCGGAAAGGATGAAAACAAGCGGGCTCCGATGTACTGGTCTGATACCGCTCAGACAGGTATCTGCACAGGTCCGCCGAATATGGATACCATTGCCATGAAATTTGCCCCGCTTGATGAGCAGATGAAGGATCCGTATTCTGTCTACAGCTATTACCGCAATGCCATAAAGCTGCGCAATGCATTTCCATCCCTGGCTTTCGGAACCGTCAGCCTGCGGGATGATCTTTCCGATGAAGAGATTGCCATCTATACAAAAAGCGATGGCATTCATCCGGAAGTATGCATTGTTATGAATCTTGGCGGGCAGAGTGAAACCGTTGATGTTTCCGCTCTGAAGCAGCAGACCCTTGCCGGTGTATTGCTGGCGGGAGAAGAGGAAATTTCCCTGCAGGAGGGAAAGCTGACAGTACCGCCGTACGGAATTGCCGTTTTGAAAGGAGTAATCGTGTGTATCAGAATTACATTTTTGATCTGTACGGAACACTGCTGGATATTCATACCGATGAAACCGGGATCAGGGTATGGTATGTGATGCAGAAACGCTTTCGTGATGCCGGTGTCTTTTCCAGACCGTCCGAACTGCGCCGGCAGTATGTCCGGTACTGCCGTGAAGAGATGGGACGGATGGATGTCCCGTATCCGGAAATTGATATATGCAATGTCTTTCAAAGACTGGCAGAAGGGAAGGCTGACCGCGCATGGGCAGAAGAAACTGCTGTACAGTTCCGCAATGCGGCACGGGTGTATTGTCATCCCTACCGGAAAACAAAGAAGGTATTGCAAGAACTGAAACGGCAGGGAAAGAAGACCTGGCTGCTGTCCAATGCCCAGCGGGTCTTCACCATACCGGAAATGGAAGCCTTCGGTCTGCCGGAATACTTTGACGATATCTTTATTTCCAGTGATTACGGCATCAGAAAGCCGGATCCTGCCTTCCTGATGATGCTGCTGGAAAAGCATGATCTGCAGAAAGAAGATACCGTTATGATCGGCAATGAATTTGCCAGTGATATCAGAACTGCGGATGCCTGCGGTATTGACAGTGTCTTTATCAATACCGGGGGATACAGCCGCAGGAAAATAGCAGAAATGATGAAGGAAACAGATCCTGCAACAAAAGTCAGGATCATATACAGCAGGAATCTGGAAGAGATTCTGAAGGAGGAAGACGAATGCCTGAATGGCTGAAAGATGCAGTGTTTTATGAAATCTATCCGCAGTCCTATTACGACAGCAACAATGATGGAATCGGCGACCTGCAGGGAATCATCTCAAAACTGGATGAGGTCAGGGAACTTGGATGCAATGCCCTGTGGATCAATCCCTGTTTTGATTCGCCGTTTCTTGACGGCGGCTATGATGTCAGTGACTATAAAAAAGTTGCCCCGCGCTATGGGACAAACGATGATCTGAAAGAACTGTTTGAAAAGGCACATGCGATGGGCATCCGGGTCCTTCTTGATCTGGTGCCGGGGCATACGTCCGACCGGCATCCCTGGTTCCTGGAATCAAAAAAGGATGAGGAGAACGAATACTCCGGACGCTATGTCTGGACAGGGCATGCCTTTGAAGGAATCAAAGATCACCCGTATATCTCCGGCATGACGCCAAGAGGCGGTGCCTATATGCTGAACTTCTTCGCTTCCCAGCCGGCCCTGAATTACGGCTGGCTGAAGCGGACGGAAAAATGGATGTCGGCGGTGGATTCCAAAGAGGCTCTTGCGACAAGGGAAGCTCTGAAGGACATCATACGTTTCTGGCTGGATATGGGCTGTGACGGATACCGTGTGGACATGGCGGACTCCCTTGTCAAAAACGATGATGAGAATAAAAGTGCCACAGCTGCCATCTGGCGTGATATCCGCAATATGCTGGATCATGACTATCCGGAAGCGGCCCTGGTCAGCGAATGGTCCAATCCCGTACAGGCCATCAACGGCGGCGGGTTCCATATGGACTTCTATCTCGACCATCACGGCAACGGCTACAATACCCTGCTTCGTGACTATGAAACCGAAGGAGGGGACAACAGCTATTTCCGCAAAGACGGCGAAGGGGATATTACCCGTTTCCTGAATGATTATCTGCCAAAATACAATGCCACAAAAGAAAACGGCTATATTGCAATGTTTACCTGCAATCATGATACACCGCGTCCGGCCTGTACGCTTTCGGACAGGGAGATGAAACTGTTTGCCGGTTTCCTGATGACGATGCCCGGCGTCCCGTTTGTCTATTACGGAGATGAGATCGGTATGCGCTATCTGGATGTCAGAACAAAGGAAGGCGGCTACCACCGGACCGGCAGCCGTACCCCGATGCAGTGGGATACTTCTGCTAATTACGGTTTCTCAAAGGCAGAGCCGGAACAGATATACCTGCCGCAGGATTCTGCGGAAGATGCCCCGGTACTGAGCACACAGAAAGCAGATCCCGATTCTCTTTACAATACATACAAAGCCCTGATTGCCTTCCGTCACAGCCACAGGGACCTGCAGGCAGACGGAGACTTCCAGGTCATTCTCGGAGAAAAAGGCAGACCGTTTGTTTATCAGAGGGGAGAGATGGTGATTGTCATCAATCCTTCGCAGAGCGGGGCAGCACTGTCTCTTGAAGAACTGGCAGGAAAGAAAGCTGTCTTTGTGATCGGCAGTGCTGACACAGCACATATCGGCGCCCAGTCATTTGCCGTATTTCTCTGATGCATCTGTTCATATTGAACAGGGACAGTCTGTTGTGACTGATATCTGATGAGATCGGATCTATGTTCTCATCATGATACGATCGTCATGATTCATATGGTTGTAATTGCTGGACGTCATAATAAGCTCCTTTCTAAAACCATCCGGCGCATACAACAGAACGATAAAAGAAGAAGTCGATCGGCTTCAAGGTCCTAAAGGACCGTCAGCCGATCGAATGAGGTCTTCGCCCTCAAACTCCCAGTGAGAAATAGCAGGAGTTGTCGAAAACAGGGGCTTTCATCGAAAAGAATGGCCAAACCGGCGCTTTCAAAAATAATCGAGGACATTCTAAAAAAACAGCTATAAATCACTGTTTGGCGACAATATATAAT
>CADBEA010000058.1 GCA_902793635.1 uncultured Erysipelotrichaceae bacterium
GCATTACTGCTTTCGACTTGAGTTTCGCTACACTTGGCGGTAAATACCCGTGGCTGGACTTTCACCAGCTGGAGATGTGCCATGCCCGGCACACCAGAATAAGGTGCCATTCCTGTTACGGAATGACACCTTTTAAAATGACTATTCTTCTGTTTCGGCAGTATCTTCAGCTTTTTCTTCGGCCGGCTTTTCGTCTGCTTCTTTCGTCGCGTCACCGTAGTTGTAGCCCTGCGGATTATTGTGATACCTGCATATATGTATGATGATAACAAAAAAAACGCCGTATTCAATTACGGCGTTTGATATTTCATCAGTTATTTCAGCTGCTGATCGCTGTTCTTGACCTGAACGTCGTGGGCACCGCCTTCGACGATCGAGGTAGCGGATACCAGTGTCAGCTTTGCTTTTTCCTGCAGTTCCGCAATCGTCAGAGCGCCGCAGTTGCACATCGTCGAGCGGATCTTCAGGGTCGTCATAGCGACGTTGTCCTTCAGGAAGCCGGCGTATGGTACATAGGAATCAACACCTTCCTCAAAGGAAAGCTTCTTGCCCTGACCGAGGTCATAGCGGCCCCAATTTCTCGCTCTGGCCGAACCTTCGCCCCAGTATTCCTTGACGGTGTTGCCGTTGACGACAAGCTTTTCACCAGGTGCTTCTTCAAAACGGGAGAAGTATCTGCCCAGCATGACGAAGTCAGCACCCATGGCCAGTGCCAGTGTGATGTGATAGTCATAGACGATGCCGCCGTCCGAGCAGATCGGAATGTAGACACCTGTTTCTTCAAAGTATTTGTTGCGTTCGTTTGCAACATCGATGACAGCTGTCGCCTGGCCGCGGCCGATACCCTTTGTCTCACGGGTAATGCAGATGGAACCGCCGCCGATACCGATCTTGACGAAGTCCGCACCGGCATCTGCCAGGAAGCGGAAGCCTTCACCGTCAACGACGTTTCCGGCTCCGACTTTCACGCTGTCACCATAGTGATCGCGGATCCATTTGATCGTATTTGCCTGCCAGCATGTATATCCTTCGGAAGAATCGATGACCAGGCAGTCAACACCGGCGTTTACCAATGCCGGAACACGTTCGGCATAGTCACGGGAGTTGATACCGGCACCGACCAGCAGACGCTTTTCATCATCCAGCAGTTCATGCGGGTTTTCCTTATGTGATTCATAGTCCTTACGGAAGACAAGATATGCCAGCCGGTCTTCATTGTCGACGATTGGCAGAGTATTCAGTTTATTGTCCCAGATGATGTCGTTGCAGCGGCTGAGTGAATCAGCGGTGCTGCCGACAACAAGCTTTTTTCTCGGTGTCATGAAGGTAGCGACTTTTTCATCGCCGTTCATGCGGGAAATGCGGTAGTCACGGGAAGTGACAAGACCAAGCAGCTTGCCGTTGGCGGTTCCGTCATCGGTTACCGCCATCGTTGAATGGCCTGATTCCTTCTTCAGTTCGAGAACTTCTTTCAATGTCATTTCCGGCGTCAGATTGGAATCACTGACGACAAAGCCGGCCTTGTGCTTCTTGACATTTGCGACCATGGCAGCCTGCGAGGCAACCGGCTGGGAGCCGAAAATAAAAGCCATGCCTCCCTCTTTCGCCAGGGCAATGCCGAGACGGTCACCGGATACCGACTGCATGACAGCCGAAACCATAGGTATATTCAGAGATATGGCAGGTTCTTCCCCTTTCCTGAATTTGACAAGCGGGGTTTTCAGACAGACATTATCGGGCGTATTCTCTTCGCCGGTATAACCCGGAATCAGAAGATATTCGCTGAATGTATGTGATGGTTCAGAATAAAACTTGGCCATAACGATTCATCTCCTCCTCATAATTTCATTCATTATAACAAAGTAAAAGTGAATGTAAAGGACTGTCTGTGGTATAATCCTTGAGAAACGAGGATTGCGTATGAAACTTAAAAACAGTTATTTTTTCACTCTGCGTGAGAATGTGAAAGACGAGGATTCCATCAGTTCCAATCTGCTGGTCAGAGCCGGATATATCAAGAAAAGCTCGGCCGGCATATATATGATGCTGCCGCTTGGTTACAAAGTTCTGCAGAATATCATGGCGATCATCCGTGATGAAATGAACAAGACCGGTGCCCAGGAACTTCTGATGCCGGCCCTCATCCCGGAAGATGTCTATGTCGCTTCCGGACGCCGTGACGGCTTCGGCAAATCGATGTTCTCCCTGCGTGACCGCAAAGGCATGCCGTATGTACTGGGTCCGACCCATGAAGAACTCTTCGCGGCTGCTGCCAAGATGCAGATCCGCTCCTACAAGGACATGCCGTTTGCCCTCTATCAGTTCGAGACAAAGTTCCGTGACGAGCCGCGTCCCCGCTATGGTCTGATCCGTGTCCGTGAATTCATCATGAAGGATTCCTACACGTTCGATAAAGACGAAGCCGGTCTTGATGAAGCATATGCCAAGCAGTTCAATGCCTATAAGAACATCATGGACCGCCTCCACCTTGACTACCGCATCGTCCGCGCTGACACCGGCGTCATGGGCGGTCTGCTCTCCGAGGAATTCCAGGCACTGACACCGATGGGCGAAGATATTCTCGTCCTCTGTGACAACTGCGACCTGTCTTCCAATATCGAAGTCGCCGCCTGCAAGAGCGAGCCGGTCATTGTTGAGGAAAATCTCGAAGAAGTGACCCTGGTGAAAACACCGCATTCCAGAACGATCGAGGAAGTTACTGACTTCCTTCAGAAAGACGTCAAGAAGTTCGTCAAGACACTGATCTATGATGTTGACGGCGAACCGGTCGCTGTTATGGTCAGAGGCGACCGTGACGTCAATGAAGTCAAGCTCAGAAAGCTGCTCAATGCCAACGAAGTCGCTCTGGCTGATCCGGAAATGGTCGTTGCCGCTACCGGTGCCGATATCGGTTTTGCCGGTCCGATCGGCATTAAATGCAAGCTTGTCGAAGACGAAGAAGTCACCCACATGTTCAACTTCATCACCGGCGCCAACAAGACCGGTTACCACTATACAGGTGTCAACCAGAAGGACTTCAAGGCTGATGTCACAGGTGATGTCCGCAATATTCAGGAAGGCGACATCTGCCCTGTCTGCGGCGGCCGCATTCACTTCGCTCATGGTATTGAAGTCGGCAATACATTCAAGCTCGGCACCAAGTATGCCAAAGCCATGGACCTGCAGTATCTCGATGCCAACAACAAGCTCCAGTATGTCTGGATGGGTTCCTACGGCATCGGCCCGGCCCGTGCCATGGCTGCACTGGCCGAACAGAACGCTGATGAAAACGGCATCAACTGGCCGGCTGACATCGCTCCTTATCAGGTGGCTGTCGTCGTTATCTCAATGAAAGACGAACAGCAGGTCGAAGCAGCTGAAAAGATTCATGACGAACTGGAAGCTGCCGGCATCGAAGTCATTCTCGACAACCGTGACGAACGCCCTGGTGTCAAGTTCAAGGATATGGAACTGATCGGTATCCCCTACCGCATCACCGTCGGCAGAGGCATCAAGGACGGCATGGTCGAATTCAAGACGCGTGTCGGTGAGAAGGAAGACGTTGCTCTGGAAGATATCGTCGCCAAAGTAAAATCATTATTCTGATCGTAAGCTGTGTTCATCCGGACACAGCTTTTCCTGTTACTATAAAAATATGAAAAAGTACTGTGCGGCATTTCTATGCCTGGCTCTGGCCGGCTGTGTACAGCCTGTCCCGGCAGAAGATCCCCCAAAGGAGACAGAATCCGATATGAGCATCCGTGATTCAATGAATATTATCCTCAGCCATGAATACGGCAATTTCATGGTGAAATGGACATCACCTGTCAATGGAGATCCCGTTTTCGATATCGAAGTTCTTGCCGAAGATCCGGACTATATACCTATGTGTCCGGTGAAGATCCGTACCTATGCGCCGTATGCCAATGCGCTCGATCTGATTGGTTATTATGTTCAGGAGAACAATTACAGCGGAAATCTCTGCTTCCGTATCACTGCCTGGCTGAACGATGAAATGATATTGCAGGAGAACAGTGAACTCTTTGCCTCAACCGACGTCATTCCTGAAAAAAAGGAACTGCAGTTCGGCACAGATCTCAGCACGGCTGACATTTTCTCGTTTTCCTACGGCGGCACCGGCGATTCGGTCGAACTCATCTTCAGTTACAGCGTGAACGTGGATGACGACAAAATCATATACACTGCTGACTTCCATGATTCCAACGGCAAAGAGCACAACATTGAAAAAACCATTTCCGCCGATGACTGGAAGACACTTCAGGAAGAAATCACCAAAGGGTCTTTACACCTGAAACACTTTAAGGATCCTGATCTTGTGATACTGGATGGTTCAGAGACATGGTTCACCATTCTGTTTGCCGATATGGATCCGATACGGGAGAGAGTGTACGAATTTGTGCCGGCCGACCGTGAGAAGCTGATCAGCATCCTGCAGAAACTTGCCGAATAGACAAAAAAAGAAGTTCAGCTGAACTTCTCTTTTTTATGCTTATTTACGGTTTCTGATTTCTTCCGAAGCTGCCTTGATGAAATCTTCCAAAGACATCTTGACGGCTTCTTTTTTACCGTAGCGTCTGACGGTAACAGCTCTGTCCTGGATCTCGCCTTCACCGACGACCAGTTCGACCGGGATCTTGCTCATCTGCGCTTCACGGACACGGTAGCCGAGCTTTTCATTACGGCTGTCGACGGAAATGCGGATGCCGTGACTCTTGAGAATGTCTGCAACTTCATTGGCGTAAGCACCATGGGCTTCCGGTGATATCGGAATGACGACCATCTGCTTCGGAGCCAGCCAGAGCGGCAGGTTGCCCTTTGTCTCTTCCAGCAGGAAGGCGACGAAACGGTCGAGTGAACCAAGGATCGCTCTGTGAATGACGACCGGACGGACCTTGTTGCCTTCGTGGTCGACATATTCGAGTTCAAAGCGTTCCGGCAGCTGGTAGTCAAGCTGAATGGTGGACAGTGTGACGTCGTGGCCGAGAGCGCTTCTGACCTGGACATCGATCTTCGGTCCGTAGAATGCCGCTTCACCGATTGCCTCATAGAACGGAACATCCATTTCTTTCAGTACTTCTCTCAGCTGTGTTTCACTCTTTTCCCAGAGTTCGTCATTGCCGAAATACTTTTCCTTGTTTTCCGGATCTCTCAGGGAAAGACGGAAGGAATATGTTTCAAAACCGAAATCACCGTAGACATCCAGGATCAGCTTTGTGACGTTTTTGATTTCATCCGCAATCTGATCGGGTCGGCAGAAGATATGCGAGTCATTCTGGGTGAATGCACGGGAACGCTCGATACCGGTCAGGGCGCCGCCTGCTTCGAAACGGAAGTCATTGGCGATTTCCGCGATACGGACCGGCAGGTCACGGTAGGAATGCAGGGTGCTCTTGTACATGACCATGTGTTCCGGGCAGTTCATCGGTCTCAGGCAGTATTCATCCCCGTCTCTTTCCATGATCGGGAACATATCATCCTTGTAGTGAGCCAGATGGCCGGAGATCTTGTACAGTTTGGTGCTGACAACGGACGGAGTCATGACATGGACATAGCCCTGGGCCAGTTCCTTGTCCATGATATAGTCAGCCAGTATCCGTCTGATCGTGAAGCCGTTCGGCAGCCACATCGGCAGACCGGCACCGACTGTCTCGGAGAACATGAACATGGCCATTTCTTTGCCAAGACGTCTGTGGTCTCTCAGCTTGGCGTCTTCCAGATCCGCCAGATGAGCTTCCAGTGCTTCGGCATCCGGCAGGCAGACACCGTAGATTCTCTGCAGTACCTTGTTGTTCTTGTCACCCTTCCAGTACGCGCCGGAATGTTTCAGCAGCTTGAAGTTCTTCAGCAGCTTTGTGCTTTCAACGTGCGGACCGCGGCAGAGATCGGTAAAGTCACCCTGGGTATACATGGAAATGTTCGTGCCTTCCGGCATTCTTTCGATCAGGTCAACCTTGTATTCGTCGTCCTTGAACTGTTCCAGTGCTTCCTCACGGCTGATCTCATGACGGACGATACGCTTGCCGTCCTTGGCCAGTTTCTTCATTTCCTTTTCGATCTTCGGAAGATCCTCGTCACGGATGACATCGTCACCGAGGTCGATATCATAATAGAAACCTTCCTCAACGACCGGACCGACCCAGAACTTGGCATGCGGATAAAGATGCTTGATGGCCTGAGCCATCATGTGGGCACAGCTGTGATTCAGCACATTCAATTCTTCGTTTTCTTTAAAATTCAGCATTATTTCTCTCCCCTGCTTTCAAATATAAAAGCGTCCTTGTTCAAAAAGGACGCTCTGTGCGCGGTACCACCTTAATTCCCGCATCATATATGATACGGACACTCATTGTTCCTTAACGCGGAATACGGGATCTTCTTTCGAAGCCTGCTCCAAGGGAGTAGTGTTTTCCTGTCTCATTCACCTTGCACCATCCGGTGAACTCTCTTGATCGACGGCGGAAAGACCATGTCCTTTTCATCGCATTTATCTACTTAGTTATACAATTTGTCAGATTCGATGTCAAATTCAAACAGCCATCAGAACAGTGACATCTGATTTGTTTCCTGCAGGCCCTCCAGACATCCCATGCCTTCCAGTTTCTTCAGCAATGTGGCGGAGAGCTGGGTGCGGCGCATGATGTCTTCCTTGGAAAGGAACGGCGCCGCGTTGCGGGCTTCTTCAACCGAACGGGCGACGTTGCCGCCGAGGCCGTCAATGACGGAGAACGGCGGTATGATTGCCTTGTCGTCATCCGGATCGATCGTGAACTGCGTCGCTTTGGATTTATAGAGATCGACCTTGCCGATGCGATAGCCGCGGGCATACAGTTCCTCACAGACTTCCAGCGTATCGTACAGCGCCTTCTCCTTGTTGGTCACCGGCACGGCCGCGTTACGGTCATCCCTACGGGCGGCGATATCGCTCATTCTCGCCCGGATGGCATCAATGCCGCGTGTCATCGTTTCGATCTCATAGGCATCACAGCGCAGCGAGAAGAACTGAATGTAGAAATGCAGCGGTTCATGAACCTTGTACCAGGCAATTCTGACCGCCATCATAACGTAGGCGACAGCGTGTGCTTTCGGGAACATGTATTTGATCTTCTTACAGGAATCGATGTACCATTCCGGCACGTTCCTGTTCTTCATCTTTTCTTCCTGGTCGGGCCGCAGACCTCTGCCCTTTCGGACATCTTCCATGATCTTGAAGGCATCGATCGGCTCAAGCTTCTTATCAAGCAGATAGGTCATGATATCGTCACGGCATCCGATGACTTCTTCCAGCGGATGACCGGCCCGGACCAGTTCCTGGGCATTGCCGGCCCAGACATCAGTTCCGTGCGAAAGACCGGAAATGATGACCAGATCCGAGAACTTGCTGGGGCGTGTCTCTTCCAGAACACCGCGGGTCGTGCGGGTTCCGAATTCCGGCAGACCCAGCGCTCCGGTTTCCTTCTTGTAGATGCGGGGATCTGCTTTCAGGGCATCGTCGCTGTAGAACAGGCTCAGCGCCTCAGGATCGTTCATCGGAATATCCATCGGTTTCCGATCGGCGATATTCTGCATCAGACGCATTGCCGTCGGATCAACGTGACCGAGAATATCAAACTTCAGAACGTTATCATGGATGTCATGGAAGTCGTAATGGGTCGTCTTCCAGTCAGAGTTCGGATCATTGGCCGGATACTGTACCGGCGTGAAGTCTTCGGCTTCATAGGTATCGGGAATGATGATAATGCCGCCCGGATGCTGACCGGTCGTGCGCTTGACGTTCTGACAGCCCATAGCCAGATAATCACGCATCGTACGCCGCATGTCGTTGATATTCATCTTTTCACAGTAGCCGGATACATAACCGTATGCGGTCTTTTCGGCAACTGTGCCGATCGTGCCAGCCCTATAGGCATGATCTTCACCGAATACTTCCTTGATGAAGGCATGGGCGCGCCACTGGTATTCATTGGAGAAGTTCAGGTCGATATCAGGCGTCTTGTCGGCGTCAAAGCCAAGGAAGGTCTGGAACGGAATATTCTGACCGTTGCCCTTCATGATCGCTCCGCAGTGCGGACATTTCTTATCTTCCAGATCGAAACCAGATTTGATTTCCGGATCGTCCATCCATTCACTGTAATGGCACTTCGGACAAAGATAATGCGGCTTCAGCGGATTGACTTCGGTAATGCCGGACATCGTCGCCGTAAAGGAGGAACCCACCGAACCTCGTGAACCGACGACATAGCCGTCTTCATTGGATTTCTTGACCAGCAGATGGGCAATGTAGTAATGCACGCCGAAACCGTTGCGGATGATATTCTCAAGTTCTTCATCCAGACGGCTGCTGACGATTTCGGGGATCTTCCCTTCGAATTCATACATCGATCTGGCTGTGTCATGGCATATTTTACGCAGTTTGTCATCCGAGCCTTCCACATGCGGTGGGAAGGTTCCGGCTGGGACGGGTCGCACTTCCTCGATCTGATCAAACAGCATATTCGGATTGATGACGGTGATTTCATCGACCAGCTGCGGATCATCCAGCCAGGCAAATTCCTGTTTCATTTCATCAGTGAAACGGATATGCTGGTCAGGATTCTTTGTCCTCCATCTCAGATTGTCATCGCGGATGTACAGCGGATGAGTAACACCGCCGACTCCCTGGCTCATGATATAAACATCACGGAAGATCTTTTCGTCTTTCGTGCAGTAATGGGCGTCACTGTCGGCGATAATCGGCTTATGCAGCTTCTTCGCCGTCTTAATGATACGTCTGATGACTTCCTTGAGGCGTTCCATCGAAGGAATGCTGCCAAGGGCCAGCGCTGTGGAGAAGTTCGCAAGCGGCTGCAGTTCAATATAGTCATAGAAACGCATTGCTGCTTCCAGACGGGCATCATCACCGTTGCAGGCAAGTTCGAATACCTCGCCGTTCAGACAGGCGCTGCCGATCAGCAGATTGGCACGGTGTCTCTGCAGTTCACTGCGCAGCACACGCGGTTCAGCGGCGACGTCGGTGCCTTCCTTGCCGGAAGCCTTGCCCATGACGGCCAGCGTCTGTGTATTGGATTTCGTTACCAGCTTATACAGATCTTTCAGACCGTCATGATTGCGGGCGACGACACAGACATGGGTGCGTCTGACTTTGACAAATGCCTTGTCATCCTGGATCTTATCCTGCAAATCACGGATTGTCAGTGCTCCGAATTTGTTTTTCGCGTCCTTCAGCAGGTTCAGGAAAACACCGGCCAGCGCTTCCGCGTCATAGTCAGCCCGGTGGGCGACTTCTTCGTCGTAGGAAACATGATAGTTCCGGGCGATATTGCCCAGTCTGTATGCCCTTCTTTCCTTCAGTATAGCTCTTGCCATATCCAGGGTATCAATTACCGTGTTGGTCAGCGGCGGCCGGCCAAGACGTCTTAATTCTTCATTCATGAAGTGATAGTCAAAGGAAGCGTTATGTGCCACGAGAATGCCGTCACCGATCCAGGCGAGGATCTCATCCACCGCTTCCGCGAAAGGCTTCGCGTTTCTGACCATGTCATTGGTGATATTGGTTTTCGCACTGATAAACGGCGGGATCGGCACCGGCGGCTTGATAAACATCTGCAGACGGTCAGTGACGGTCTGGTTCTTGATCTTGACGGCACCGAATTCAATGATGTGATCGTAATAACAGGACAGACCGGTCGTCTCCAGGTCAAAGGAAATGTATTCCTGATCATCGATCTTTCCGTCTGTCGCATTGCGGACGATCAGCAGATGATCGTTGGCCAGATTCATTTCACAGCCAAGGCCGATCTTGAAATCACGTTCGGGGTCCTTCTTTTTCAGACCCTGGGCATTATTGAACGCTTTTACGAAAGACTGCACGTCGGCGTGGTCGGTAATGACAATGCCGCGGTGGCCGATCTCCCAGGCGTAGTTGACGATCTCCTTGATGTCACAGACACCGTCCATTTCCGACATGTTCGTATGCATGTGGAATTCCACGCGCTTTTGCGCGGCGCTGTCCACCGGCTTGGGACGTTCCAGTTTTTCGATACTCTGGGCACTGCAGACAAGATCTTTGGCATAGGTATCGAATTCCACCCGGCCGTAGATTCTGACCCGATCACCCTTCTTGATTTCCGCCAGATCTTCGCGGGTCACACCACGGCCTTCAAAACGTTTGACAGCGATCGCGTCCGTACCATCGAAGACTGACAGTGTCTGGATCATCTTCTTGGTCTTTTTCGTTTCAATCGTTTCCTCATTGAAGACATCGGCATCAAACTGAATATCCGAGATCGGATCATGAATGTCGTGCAGTTCGACCTTTGTATAATCGCTCATCTTCGGCCGGTAATAGTCCCGCTTCGGCTTACGCACCGGTGCTGCCTCTGTCGGCTCTTCCGGCATCGGAATCGCGTCGAGCGGAATATCCGGAACAACGGAATCATGTTTTTCCGCAACGTCAAAGGATACATGCACGTCAGGACAGCCGATCTTTCTGAGCATGGCCATGACATTGTCATGACAGACGGATGCCCTTTCGCTTTCTTCCTGTTCGTTATACTGGAAGGAAAGTGTGCGGCGGGCGGAATCATACTGCATGACAGATGACGAAAGGATCTGTGTCTCGGGATCCGCTTCATACATCCGCATCTGATATTTCTGCATTTCCACCGAGGAAAGCGCCGTATCGTCTGCTTCAATGTAAAGAACAGCGTCGCTGCCGGTCTTCTCTTTAATGATTTCTATAATATGTTCATATTCACCGCATGGCAGAACGGACGGAGCCTGCAGGGTTACTTCCAGCAGTTTCTTTTCACGGTAAAAACAGATCCTTTTGATTCCCAGGGAATCCGGATCAGTCTGGGCGTCCATTTTTTCCTTCAGCAGTGTGAGAAACGGGTTTGTCATAAATCTATATTTCCTTGTGAGTCATCATTGTAACATAAAAACTGCTGTTC
>CADBEA010000059.1 GCA_902793635.1 uncultured Erysipelotrichaceae bacterium
GAAATGTATAAGAGAAAGGTTTCTACTTCATTCTAATTCAAAGGCTTAGAAAGGATTGTGATATTCATGTGCTGACAAGGTACATGTGTATCATACAAGTTATGTATGAAAATCGATCTGAACAGTGATCTTGGCGAAAGCTTTGGCAGATATACCCTTGGCTGCGATGAAAAAGTCGTGCCGCTGGTGACCTCGGTCAATGCCGCCTGCGGTTTTCATGCCGGTGATCCGCTGGTAATGAAGAAGACTATACAGCTTGCGAAACAGGCTGGCATTTCAGTCGGCGCCCATCCCGGTTTTGCGGATCTGCAGGGTTTCGGCAGAAGAAATATGAATCTTTCCTATGAAGAACTGCAGGCCTGTGTTCTCTATCAGCTTGGCGCACTTGATGCGTTTGTCAAAGCGGAAGGACTGAAACTGGCACATGTCAAACCGCATGGCGCGATGTACAACATGGCCGCTAAAGACAGTAAAATGGCGGAAGCGATCTGCTCCGCCGTTCAGACATACGATCCGGATCTGATCATCCTTGCCCAGGAGAGCGGCCAGCTGTATCAGACCGCGAAAAGAATGGGTCTGCGGGCAGCGGCGGAAGTATTCGCCGACCGGGCTTATGAAGAAGACGGAACTCTGGTCGCAAGATCAAAGCCAGGCTCGATGATCACCGATCCTGAGGAAGCTCTGGCAAGAGTACTGCGGATGATCAGGGAAGGCAAAGTCACAGCCATCAGCGGCAAAGACATCAATGTCAGGGCGGATTCCGTCTGTGTGCACGGCGACGGAGAAAGCGCGCTGGAATTCATCCGCCGTATCCGTGAACAGTGTGAAAAAGAAAACATCGTCCTGGCACCGCTCAGGGAAATCGTATAAAAAAAGAGGTCACACAGCTGTGTGGCCTCAAGTGGTTTCAGTGGTTTACTGCAGCCAGTTCTTTTCGGTAATGACACATTCATATCCATGGATCTTCAGATGATCGCCGATATGCAATGTGTCTTTTTTTGCGAGAATGTATCCGTTGTTGACGTTTTTGACATAGGAGTAGACAAGTTTGGAAACCCGTCCGACTTCTTCGCCGTCAACATAGACAGCCTGACCCGGACCGCCGTACTGCTTGGCCTGGATGTAAAAATCCTGGTTTTCGTCACAGACTTCGAAGCCGACCATTTCTCTTTCCGGTCCGTTTTCCCGGACTTTCAGAAGGGCGTCCTTGCCGATGAAGTCCTTGTCCCAGTCAATATTCTTTTCGAGACCGACTTCAAACGGATTGGTATGGTTCAGATCACGCATGTAGTAGAAACCGGCTTCGGTCGGCAGCGTCCACGCGAAGACCTGGAATTCGGTGACTTCCTTTCCGCCGGCTGCCTTGACGGCTGCATCGATGGCATCCTGGACATCGTCAGCGTCATCTGCCTGGCAGTAGACTTCATAGCCGAATTTCTCACCGGTGAAGCCGCCGCGGTTGATCAGCACTTCATGGCCGGCAATCACGTCGTTTTTATGCTGGAAGAACTTCAGTTCCTCGACACCGCCTTCAGAGATTCCGTTCAGGACGTCTTTGGATTTCGGCCCCTGGACAGAGAACATATGCCAGTCTTCGGTGATTTCCGATGTGTCGATGTCATAGCCGTCGGAGTGGAAATAGAACCAGTCATCGCACTTCGTGCCGTAAAGGGTGGATACCCAGTACTTCTCTTCTTCCAGGCGCATGATGACGACGTCATCGATGATTTCGCCTTCTTCGTTGAGCATGGTCGTGTAACGGTCGCGTCCCACTTTCAGAGTGGAGATCTTGTTGGGATAAATATAGTCGAGAAAACGGCTGGCATCCGGTCCGGTGACTTCCATCAGCTGATGGGTGAACAGATAATAACCGACTGTTTCGCGGACTGCCATGTGTTCAGCACGTTTCCATTCATCATCTTTGAATATGTTTTTATACACGGGAAGGCCTCCTTACATGAATTTGTCGATCTTCTTGGCAATTTTGATTCTCATCTTTCCTTTTGGAGAATCTTCTTCCCAGACCGACCACTGGGCATTGACGAGGGTTTTGACCATACCCTGCCACATATACAGATGCGCTTCGCAGACTGACTGGGTGCCAGTAATGGCCAAGTCGCCGCGGTTGATCACATAGATGACTTCGTCTTTGTTGAAAGCTTCGATTTCATAATGGCAGACCAGTGACTGCAGCAGCATTTCAATGACGCCGCCCAACAGTCTTCCGTCTTCACCGATCGTATTCGGAACACCGAGCCATTCACGGCATGCCCTGATGGCATAGCGTTCACCGAACATCGCCTTGCCGGCTGCTTCGAGAACGCACTTCTTGATCCATTCGGCATTCTCGCCGGTTGTATAGCCGAGTTTTACGGCATTGTCGATAGCCGGCAGAAGGTACAGGGAAGCGGCGGTGGAAAGGTTGACCATCTGGTTGGAGGAGTCCGTTTCCGTATTGGTGCCGTTGACGAAATGATAATCACATTCCTCACGGAACATCATGGATTCTTCCACACAGTCTTCTTCCTCGGTGTATTTCTTGTAATCGTCAGAGACAGCCGGTCCGAAGGATTCCCAGAGTTCATGTTCAGGTGCCGGATACTTTTCTCTGCTTTCGGCAATGATGCGGCAGTGTCTGTCACCGCAGCCTTTGGCTTCAACCATCAGATAGTCGAGTTTGTGACCCTTTCTGTGTCTGGTCGCCGTCGCGTCTGCCTGTCCCTGCAGAGACATCGTTGTTGCCCGGCACAGTTCGGATCCGCAGATGTCCCAGTCGCAGACATCCAGTTCCTTTTCACAGCGGTAGGTGCCGAAGTCCTGGCAACGGCCGCACATCAGCAGGGCATCGTCACCCTTGTCGCCGATCAGCGCGCCCGGATAGGAACCGCACATGAAGGGATGAATGCCGAAACCGTCGTCACCGGGATAATTGATGCCGGTGTAATACAGTCTGCCGTATGCTTCCTTGCACATCTCGGAAGCACGGGTGGCATAGTCAGGAATGATGATGCGGTATGCCTGGGCAACCGCGGCACTGAGTACTGCTTCAAAACGGGAAGCATAGTGCAGTGCGTCCTGGTAGGACATCAGTTTGTTCCAGGGAGACTGCACAGCATTGTATTGGGTAAAGCCGGCTTCGTTTCCTGAATTGGCAGGAATTCTTCCGTCAATTTTCTTCGTCATTTTCAATCTCCTTTATTCCTCTTCCGGATAGGCGTCGATGGCCGGCTGGTATTTCACGATATTGTGAGAAGCGCCGCCGTCAACGACGATGGTTTCACCGGTAATGCCGTCACCCATCGGTGTGCACAGGGAATAGGCAATGATGCCGACCTGATCGACCGGCAGCTGGCCGTCGACCGACCAGACCATCAGTTCGTCATAGAATTCGTCCTGCTGTTCCTCGGTGATGAATTCGCTGGCGAGGTTGCCGGCCGCGCCTGGTGTGACCATGCCGCCGGGAGCGACTGAGTTGACCATGATGCCGTAGCGCTTCAGTTCCTTGGCTGCTTCGGTCACCAGACCCATGACAGCCGCCTTGCTGGAAGCGTAATGCGGATAGCCGCCGAATACCGGATACGGTACGATCGGGCTGTTTGAGGAAATCAGTACGATCTTGCCTTCGATACCGTGTTCCTTCATGTATTTGCTGACATACTTGACGCCGAAGAAGGCGCCGTAGACATTCGTTTCAAAGATCAGTTCCAGATCCTGACGCGGCAGATCATAGATCTTCGCGTAGTTCCAGATCGCGGCACTGTTGACAAAAATGTCAAGCGAACCGAACGTTTCAGCTGTAAAATCAACCAGCGCTTTGACTTCTTCTTCATTGCGGACATCGGTGAAGCAGAAGCGGACACTGTCAGCAAATCCCTGCTCGGCGAACAGCGGCATGGCTGCTTCTTCTTCGATGCGGGAGTTGGATGCGACGACGACTTTGGCGCCACCCTGCAGAAGACGCAGAGCGATATCGAAGCCAAGGCCGGAAGTTCCGCCGGTCACCAATGCGGTTTTGCCTTTGACGGAGAACATCTCCGCAAAAGGACGGGCTTTCTGAATGTAGCCTTCGAGCATTTTTTTATCATCTGGTGTAAAAGCCATAAATTATAATCCTCCTGATTGCTTGCGAAAGGTGTATTCCCGGGATTGAATACACCCTTATTCTAGAAAACGGGAAAGAACGGAAAAATGCTGAAAACACATGGTTTTTCCTGCTTTTGGCAAACTGTTTTGGCGGGCGGGAAACAGCGGAATCCGCCAAGAAGGCGGCAAGGAAACCGATCCGGATCATGACGCGGGAAAAAAGTCGCGTCAGTTTATACTGTTCTCTTTCGCTGGACACCTACAAAATGACGGTCATCACAGACGGATATCATGTATAATCAGATTGCAGGATAATCATTATGAAACTGAACGCGGATATCATTTATCATGAATTGCAAAAGAATTACCGGACGGAAATGACCGGGCCGAAAACAGAACGGCTGGAACTGCCGCGTCCGGAGTTTTACATGGAAGAAGACAATGCTTTTCTTTCTGACCATCTGTATCTGGCGACGGCCGACCATCTGCCGCGGCGGCCGGTGATCCAGGATCATGCCGTGCTGGTATGTATCGGCGAGCATATCAATCTGAAAAACTACCGGAACCGTCTTTGTCTGATCATCATTAAAAACAAGGCTGATTTCTTCCGGGTCTATCAGTATCTGCAGAAGATTTTCGATTACTACGAGGCATGGGAAAAGCAGCTTTACAATGATCTTTTCAATGATGCCGGAATAGCCAGAATGCTGGAGGATTCCGCACATATCTTCAACCGGCCAGTCACGCTTCTGGATAAATCGTTCCGCCTGGTTGCCGGCAACGAAGGCCCGCAAAAGACCTTCAGCGACAAGAATTCTCTGACACCGCAGGCCATTGACACGTTCCTTTCGTCCTATGATCTGATGACTGAGAAGAAAGGGGCGTTGAAAATCGATTTCGCCGATCATAAAGTGCTCTGTGTCAATCTGTTCAACCGGAACAATGAATATGAAGGCTGTCTGTATATTGAACCAGGCAGTGATTCGTTTGCCGGCGAGGAACAGCTGGCCGAGTTTCTGGCGGCCATGCTGGAACAGACGATCGTGCGGAATCCGACGGTGATCAACGACGAGCAGTCGACCCTGAAAAAAGTCATGCAGACACTGGTGGAGGAGATGCCTCTTTCCCATGCCCAGCGCTGGGTGCTGAACGCTTCGAACCGCAAGAATACATACGTCTGTGTGGAAATGGAATACCGGCACAGTCAGTCACCGCTGCCGGCATCCTATATATGTGACAGTTTTGAAGAAGTTTTCACGGCATCCTACGCATTCGCCAATGAGCGCGCCATTACCGGATTTATTGACGTCGGGCCGCTGATGGATCCGAAATTAAAGGATTATAAAGTAAATCTGAACCGCAGTCTGAATGATTTTATCGGCCGGATGCATCTCAATGTCGGTATTTCCAACGAGTTCGACGATCTGTTTGACATCCGCATCCACTACATGCAGGCCAGATCCGCTCTGGAAAACGGCATGATCATGAGTCCGAGCGGACACCTGTTCTATTTTGCCAGTTATGCCCTGACGGAGATGATCATCAATTCGCTGGGCGGACTGCCGGCTGAGGCGTATTTCCCCAGCGGTCTGAAAGGCATCTTCGAGCACGACAGGACTTCCGGAGTTTCCTACCTGGAAACGCTGAAAGTCTTTCTGGAAGAAAACCAGTCCTACACAGCCGCCGCCCAGAAGCTGTACATTCACCGCTCGACCCTGATCGATCGGATCAGCCGCATCGAGAGAGAACTGAAGATCGATCTCAGCGACCCGGATCAGCGGCTGCAGCTGGAGATCCTGCTGAAGGCCATCGATATCGAGGAGATCCTTCGCATGCAGTAAAAAAACAGATGCAATTATGTGCATCTGTTTTCGTTCAGCTGCTTATTTGGAGCAGGCTCTCAGATCAGCGTCGATTTCGTCAGCGTGAACAGCGACTTCAGCGGATTCGGGATAGCTCAGAAGCTTGCGGTATGTCAGACCGCCAACCAGCTTCATGCGCGGATCCTTTGTGGAACCCGGAGCCCACTTTTCCATAACTGCCTTGCCTTCCGGTGATCTCATGATGTCTTTGATTTTGGAATCGAGTGATAATGCCATGATATTTTCCTCCTGTATTGGTTTGTTCATTCCTTCCCGGGAATCTGATTTTATGATAGAGGAAGAAAGAAGCCGCATCTATCCGATAAAAAACAGATTATTTTACGGTGAAAACCATTAAAATGATTGTACGGATTCACCTCAGAAAGAAGATATGATGGATATGGATAATGATAAGGAGAATGCCATGCTGGATATGACATTGAAAGAATTCGCGGCTGCTTCCGCCTCCAAAGCACCGGTTCCGGGTGGCGGCGGTGTCAGCGCGATGTGCGGCGCCCTGTCTGCTTCACTCGCGGAGATGGTGACCAATCTCACAGCCGGGAAAAAGAGATATGCGCAGTATGAAGAGGAAATACAGACAATTATGAAGCAGGCGGAAGAACTGCGGACAGACCTGCTGGACTGCATCAACAAAGACGCTGAGGCATTTGCCCCGCTGGCAAAAGCATACGGCATGGACCGGAATGAAGAAGGTTATGCTGAGCGGCTGGAAGAGTGTCTGAAAGAAGCTGCCAGACCGCCGTTTGCCATTCTGGAACGGTGCGCAAAAGTCGTGGAACTGGATGAGAGGCTGGCCGTGATCGGCTCCAAACTGGCTGTATCCGATGCCGGAACGTCGGTGATGCTGGCGCACGGTGCCATGCATGGGGCTTTTCTGAACGTCATGGTCAATACCAGGCTGATGAAGGACAGAGAATATGCGGATGCTTTTGAAAAGCAGGCGAAGGATCTGCTGGATGAATATGCCGGACGGGCATTGAAATGCTATGCGGCAGTAACGGAGAGACTGTAATGGCAAAATTGTTAAAAGGAAAAGAAGTCGCGGCGGCGCTGAATGAACAGTCCGCTCAGAAAGCGGCGGCTCTGAAGGAAAAGGGAATTACACCGACCCTGGCAATTCTCAGAGTAGGTGAAAAAGGAGACGACATCTCCTATGAAAAAGGAGCGATGAAGCGCTGCGCTGCGGTCGGTGTGGAAGTGAAGAATGTCGTACTGCCGGAAGACATAGCCGCAGAAGAGTTCTATCAGACACTCGATGATCTGAATCACGATCCTTCCGTGCATGGCATCCTGATGTTCAGGCCATTGCCAAAGCATCTGGATAACGAGAAGGCAAGGAACGCGATCGCTCCGGAAAAGGATATCGACGGCTGTTCCGACTGTTCTCTGGCCGGTGTCTTCACCGGCAACGGCAGAGGCTTCGCACCATGCACAGCGGAAGCCGCGATTGCCATACTGGAATACTACGGTATTGATATCACCGGCAAAAACGCTGTTGTCCTTGGCCGTTCACTGGTCGTCGGCAGACCGCTGGCCATGATGCTGATGCAGAAGAACGCTACTGTCACGATCTGCCATACCCGTACCCAGAACATGGCGGAAATCACCAGAAAGGCTGATATCGTCATTACCTGCATGGGCCGTATTGAAATTCTGGACAGCAGTTATTTCAGCCCGGGACAGACTGTCATTGATGTCGGCATCACCTGGAGCAATGAAAAGAAGAAAGTCTGCGGCGACTGCCTGTTTGAAGAAGTCGAGCCCATCGTCAGGGCGATCACGCCGGTGCCCGGCGGGGTGGGGGCTGTGACAACCAGTCTGCTGGTGCGGCATGTTATTGAAGCGGTGGAAAAAACAGCTGTATCAGGCTGACCCCCGGAGGGGGTTAGCTTTTTTTTCTCCGGAAACCTGAAAAAACAGGCATATTTGCCGGGAATGACAAATGTTTGTCGTTTTTTGACAGAAACATAATGTTACAATGATGATAGAGAAGTGTGTGTGGAGGAAAAATACAATGATCCCTAAGCAATACCAGGATTATATGTTCAACGAGAATGATTTTCTGCCGACAGATTATCAGGTTGACGATCCTGAAAAACTGGAATTATTAAAAGAACTAGGCGCTCTGATTACCGATGATATCGATAAGCCGAATGCCAAAAAGATCAGTCCGAACGATCCGGAAGTCTGGACCCTGGACAAGATCATGACCAAGGATGAAGTCCGCTTCATGCTGTCGTTCAAGAAAAAGAGAGTCAACAAGTATTCGGTTGAGCAGCTCGCGGAAATGAACAAGATCTCCGTCGAGGACGCTCAGAAATTCTGTGACGGACTCTGCCGGACCGGTATTCTTGAATTTGACCGTGAGAATGAAGATCATCACCGTCAGTATTTCATTCCGAAGTTCGTTGTCGGCTCCGGTGAATACATGATGATGAATTCCAATCTGCTCGAACGTGTTCCGGAAATCGCCACCATGTTCAATCATATGTCGTCCGTTCCGGTCGGCAAGGTTGCCCATATGGTTCCGCCGGGCGGCGGCGGCCTCGGTATGCATGTCATCCCGGTCGAAAAGGCAATCGAACATGAGAACAAATCGGTCAGCGTGGAACATCTGTCCCACTGGCTGAAGAAGTATGACAAGTTCTGTGTGGACATCTGTTCCTGCCGCCGTCAGCAGGCTATGCGCGGCGAAGGCAACGGTGACATCGCGATGTATCAGTGTCTGGCCGTCGGTGACATGGCGGAATTCCTGGTTGAAAGCCATAAGGATGCCCGTTACTGCACTTATGAAGAAGTCATGCAGATCCTGGAAATCTCCGAGAAGAAGGGCTTCGTTCATCAGATCACCAATCTGGACGGTGAAGACAAGATCGTCGGTATCTGCAACTGCTCCGCCGGATCCTGCAACGCCATCCGTACCTCGCAGCTGTTCAACACACCGAACATGTCCGCGTCCGCATACCGTGCTCATGTCGACATGATGAAGTGTGTAGCCTGCGGCAAGTGTGTCGAAGTCTGCCCGGTCGGTGCTGCCAAGCTCGGCCAGAAGCTCTGTCATAAAGACGGCAGTTCGACCGTCTATCCGAAGACTCTGCTGCCGGATGCTGTGAAGTGGGGCCATGACAAGTGGAACAAGAACTACCGTGAAGACGCCAAGATCAACTGCTATGAAACCGGAACGGCTCCGTGTAAGACAGCCTGCCCGGCTCATCTGGCTGTTCAGGGTTATGTGAAGATGGCCGCTGAAGGCCGCTTCCTGGACGCTCTGAAGCTGATCAAGCAGGACAATCCGTTCCCGGCTGTCTGCGGCGCTATCTGCAACAGACGCTGTGAAGACAGATGTACCAGAGGCACGATTGATCAGCCGGTCGCAATTGACGAAATCAAGAAGTTTATCGCTGCTCAGGAACTCAACGAAGAAAAGCGTTATATTCCGGAATGCATGAACGATATCGGCGAACAGTGGGGCGATGAATACAAGGTCGCTGTCATCGGTGCCGGTCCTGCCGGTCTTTCCGCCGCTTATTATCTGCGCACCAACGGCTATCCGGTCACCGTCTTCGAAAAGGAAGAAGAACCGGGCGGCATGCTGCAGTACGGCGTTCCGAACTTCCGTCTGGAAAAGGATGTCATCAAAGCTGAAATCGACGTCATCAAGGCGATGGGTGCCGATATCCGATGCGGTGTCGAAGTCGGCAAGGACGTAACGATCGAAGAACTGCGCGAACAGGGTTACAAGGCATTCTATGTGGCCATCGGCATGCAGGCCGGCCGCAAAGCCGGTATCCCGAACGAAGAACTGGCTGAGACAGGTGTTGACTTCCTGCGCCGTATTAACCGTAAGGAAAAGGTTGAACTCAAGGGCAAGACAGTCGTCATCGGCGGCGGTAATGTCGCTATCGATGTCGCAAGAACTGCATTGCGTGCTGGTTCTTCCGAAGTTGAAATGTACTGTCTGGAAAGTCCGGATCAGATGCCGGCGGCAGCTGATGAAATCGCTGAAGCCAAGCATGAAGGCGTCGTCATCAAGAACTGCTGGGGTCCGAAGGAAATCGTCGCTGAAAATGGTAAGGTCAAGGCCATTGTCATGAAACAGTGCACTCAGGTCTACGATAAGGACGGCCGTTTCAACCCGGTCTATGACGAAAATGAAACAAAGACAGTTCCGTGTGAACATGTACTGCTTTCCATCGGTCAGGCAGCTGTCTGGGGCGACCTGCTCAAAGGAACCAAGGTTGTCGTCAGAGGCAACGGCACAGCCGAATCCGATCCTGTCTCCCTGCAGACAGCCGAACCGGATATCTTCGTCGGCGGTGACATCCGTCATGGCGCCAGATTTGCCATCGACGCAATTGCCAACGGCCGGACACTGGCTGATTCCGTCAAGCGTTTTGTCCATCCGGGTCAGTCCATGACGATCGGCCGCGACCTGCGTGAATTCATTGAATTCGACCGTGACGATATTCTCGTCGAAGGTTATGACAATGCGAAGCGTCAGGTTCCGGGCATGAAGCCGGGCGATGCCGCTAAGACATTTGAAGATCTGCGTCTGCCGCTGACGGAAGAACAGGTCAAGGCGGAAGCCAACAGATGTCTGAAGTGCGGTGCCACAGTCGTTGATACGAACCGCTGCATCGGCTGCGGTCTGTGCACGACCAGATGCGAATTCGACGCGATCCATCTCACCAGAGATATTCCGGAAGCGTCCCGCATGTACACAGCTGAAGAAGGCAAGCTCAAGGCAATCCTGCCGTATGCCGCAAAACGCGGAATCAAGATCCTGCTCAACAGAGGCAATAAGTAATCACTTTAAAAGAAGACTGATCACTGTGATCAGTCCTCAGCCTGTTGACAAAGTCAAAAGACAAAGAAGAAAAAGAATGGTATTATAAGAAGGCAAGATGAGCACTTACGTCTTCTCCTGTCGCCAACAGAGAA
>CADBEA010000060.1 GCA_902793635.1 uncultured Erysipelotrichaceae bacterium
GTTCACTTTCGTGTGGAAAAAGACAGCAGAGAAATCATTGAAGAAGAGTCTGACGCATGTGCAGGAGGTGATCCGTTCCATCGAAAAAGATACGGGTCTTGTTTTTATTTCCAGGAGGAGAGGGATACTTCGCCGGAGCTGAGGACGTATGTCTCTTCGGCTTCGATGATCAGATTTCCGTCGTCATTGATGCCGGCCGCCTTGCCGTGTATTTCTTTGCCGTTTTGAACAAAGGAAACATTTTTACCGATCAGGAAGGAGCGTCTGCGGTATTGGGCGATCAGCTCGGGATTCGAAAGGTCCTCAGTCCAGTGCATCAGCCGGTCGGTCAGGGAAGCCGCAAGCTGATTGCGGTCGAGATCCGGCCGGTTCAGTGAGCCGGCCTTGCCGCGCAGCTCCTCGGGAAATTCCCGGACGGAAACATTGATGCCGATGCCGATGATGATTCCCATGACCTCGTTCTGCAGATTGCGTGGTGCTTCGCAAAGGATTCCGGCAACTTTCAGCCCGTTAAGATATAGGTCGTTGACCCACTTGATATCACATTCGATGCCGGCTGTTTCAGCGATTGCCTCACAGGTGGAGACAGCGGCCGCAAGAGTTGTTTTCTGGATGGCCAGTTCAGTATTATCCGGTTTGATGACCAGGGTATAATACAGACCGCTTTCCGGCGAAAAGAAGGAATTGCCGCGGCGGCCTCTTCCGGCTGTCTGTTCTTCACTGACAAGCAGAAACGGCGGCTTTTTTCCGGCCGCCAGAAATTCTCTCGCCTGACTGTTTGTCGAATCAATGACAGTGTAAGCGATTACATTGTTCAGTGGCGTATTCAGATGTGTTCTGATAGCGTTTTCAGTTAGTTTTAAAGGCATATTTTATCTTGTTTATGGTTTTCACCGTGATATAATCATACAGGATTTATTTGAGTTTGGGAAATATTTAACAAACTCAGAAAACAAAGGAAAGAGGTTAAACATGACTCAGATCGATTTAACGAAGTATGGAATTACCGGTGTTAAGGACATCATATACAACCCTTCCTACGAAGTTCTGTTCAATGAAGAAATGAAACCGGAACTGACAGGTTATGAGAAGGGACAGCTGACAGAACTGGATGCTGTTAACGTTATGACAGGTATCTATACCGGCCGTTCTCCTAAGGACAAGTACATTGTCATGGATGAGAATTCCAAGGATACTGTCTGGTGGAACACACCGGAATATCCGAACGACAACCATCCGCTCTCAGAAGAAAACTGGGCAATCCTGAAGGATCTCGCTGTCAAGGAACTGTCTGACAAGAGACTGTTTGTTGTTGATGCCTTCTGCGGCGCCAACAAGGATACCCGCATGGCTGTACGCTTCATTATGGAAGTCGCATGGCAGGCTCATTTCGTCAGAAACATGTTCATCAAGCCGACTGAAGAAGAGGCTGCGAACTTCACACCTGACTTCATTGTCTACACGGCTTCTCTCGCCAAGGTTGACAACTACAAGGAAATGGGACTGAACTCCGAAACAGCTGTCGCATTCAACATCACAAGCCGTGAGCAGGTTATCCTGAACACATGGTACGGCGGTGAAATGAAGAAGGGTATGTTCTCCATGATGAACTACTATCTGCCGCTCAAGGGCATTGCTGCGATGCACTGCTCCGCCAACACCGATATGGAAGGCAAGAACACTGCCATCTTCTTCGGTCTTTCCGGAACCGGCAAAACAACACTGTCCACCGACCCGAAGCGTCTGCTGATCGGTGATGACGAACACGGCTGGGATGATGAAGGCGTCTTCAACTTCGAGGGCGGCTGCTATGCCAAGGTCATCAACCTTGACAAGGAATCCGAACCGGATATCTACAACGCGATCCGCAGAGACGCTCTGCTGGAAAACGTCACAGTTGACGAGAACGGCAAGATCGATTTCGCTGACAAGAGCGTAACGGAAAACACACGTGTTTCCTATCCGATCGATCATATTGAAAAGATCGTTCAGACGATCCGTCCGACATCTTCCGGCCCGGCAGCCGAGAATGTTATCTTCCTGTCTGCTGATGCCTTCGGAGTACTGCCGCCGGTTTCCATTCTTGATCCGGAACAGACACAGTACTACTTCCTGTCCGGTTTCACAGCCAAGCTGGCCGGTACAGAACGCGGTATCACAGAACCGACACCGACATTCAGCGCATGCTTCGGTCAGGCCTTCCTCGAACTCCATCCGACAAAGTATGGTGAGGAACTGGTCAAGAGAATGAAGCAGAGCGGTGCCAAGGCATATCTTGTCAATACCGGCTGGAACGGTACAGGCAAGCGTATCTCCATCAAAGATACCCGCGGCATCATCGACGCTATTCTGAACGGCGATGTAAACAAGGCTCCGACAAAGAGAATTCCGTACTTCAACTTCGAAGTTCCGACGGAACTGCCGGGTGTTGACAGCGGCATTCTGGATCCGCGCGACACATATGCTGATGCTTCCGAATGGGAAACAAAGGCAAAGGATCTGGCTGGACGTTTCATCAAGAACTTCCACAAGTATGAAACAAATCCTGCCGGCAAGGCCCTGGTCGCTGCTGGTCCGAAACTCGACGAAGAGTAAGATTAACCGACAGACAGAGATGTGTACACCTGGTGTGCACATCTTTTTTTGTTGCGCTGACAACGTTGATATATTCAACAAGTGGAACTATAATATATTCCATAAGTGGAATATGATGGAGGCTGCTATGTTAAAACATGGTATTCTTGGCCTCATCAGCAACGGCAGTAAAACCGGTTATGAGATCAGGACGGTATTCCGGGAGTCTTTGAATCATTTCTGGACAGCCCAGACCAGTCAGATCTACCGGGAACTGCAGACAATGGAGAAGGCCGGCTGGATCACACAGACCCATGTCGAGCAGACCGGCAGACCGGACAAGAATGTCTTTTCCATCACACCGGCGGGGCATGAAGAACTGCTGCGCTGGCTGCGGGATGACAATCTGCCGGCCGGTTACAAAAACCCGTTTCTGATGAAGACCTTCTTTATGGGTGAACTACCGGTTGAAGAGAACCTTGCGTTCTTCAGGGCTTTCCGGGATGCGTCCGTCTTTCCGGATGACGGGCAACAGGTCTCTGCCAGTGCCGAAATGTACCGGCAGGCAGTCGACAACCCCGAAAAAGCAGTTTACTGGAAACTCACGATTGCATTTGGCCGCATGTATGAAAAAATGCAGCGCGAGTGGTGTGAGTACTGTATTCAGGAACTTGAACAGTTCCGTCAGATGCAGAACAAAGACAATACACAGGAGAAATGACAATGAAAGTAATCATCCATGATCTGGACAGCCGGTATGATGAAGTGTTCCGCTCCGGCTGTGACCACGTGTTTACAGCGGACGGCAAATATGCGCCTTGTCAGGGATGCTTCGGCTGCTGGACCAAACATCCGGCTGAATGCTTCATGAAAGACAGACTGAGACAGGTCTCACGGCTGATCGGTCAGGCTGATGAACTGGTGATCATTACGAAGAATCTTTACGGAGAATACAGTGCGGCGGTGAAAAATGTGCTGGACCGATCGATTGGAACATCCACGCCGTTCAGCACCTACCGCGGCGGTCAGATGCATCACACGCTGCGCTATGGAAAGCATGATCTCTGGAAAGTCATCGTCTATGGTGAAACCAGTGACGCGGAAAAAGAAACGTTCCGTTATCTGGCGGAACGCAATGCGATCAATGACGGCTTTGTCCGTTCGGAAGTGATTTTTGTTCAGAACAGTGAAGAAGCGGAGGCTCTGATATGAAAACGGTATTTATCAACTGCAGCCCGAAAAAGAGATTCAGCGCTTCATCATATTTTGTCTTTCTGCAGAAGCTGTTTACCGGCGGTGAGCAGGTCAGTGAATTTCTGCGCACACCGGCTGATCATGAGCGGATCCTGGCACAGCTGCGCGATGCTCAGTCAGTTGTCTTCTGTCTGCCGCTGTATGTTGACGGTGTTCCTTCCCACGTTCTGCCTTTTCTGCAGAAGATGGAAGTGTTCTGCCGGGAAAATAACCTGAACCTGCATGTCTATTGCATTGCCAATAACGGTTTTATTGAAGGAAGACAGAATGAGCCGCTGATGCAGGTCTTTGAAAACTTCTGCGTTCGGGCGCATCTTGTCTGGGGCGGCGGTGTCGGCATCGGCGGCGGTGTGATGCTGAACGTGAGCAGGATCCTGTTTGTTGTGCAGGTCGGCATTCTGCTGCTGAATATCGCCCTCAGTCTTATGAACGGCGGCGGTGTTTTTCCCAGGGAAGCCTGGTGGAGTTTCGCGGAGAACGCATTGCTGCTGCTGTTCTTCAATTCCGGCGTGCTGTTTTATCTGGCCGGCATGGGCATTGCCATCCGCAAAGGAACATATTTCGGGAAGAAGTACACCCGTATCATGATTCCGTCTTTCATCTTCATCCTGTTCGCGGATATCTTCTTTGTTATTATCTCCGTCTTTGAAGGCGGTATATTCCGCGGCTGGCTGGCGAAAAAAGCATATGAAGAAGGGGTGTGATACCTTGGAACAAAGGATATCCTGTATCCGGTGATATCCTTTTTTATTTGCCATGTGATTCGTAATATACTGAACTTACAGGGGTCCATTTAGAAACGGGAGGTATATATGAAAATACTTGTAGTCGGCGGTACAAGGTTTTTCGGTATTCCGATGATCGAAAAACTGCTTGCCGAAGGCCATGATGTCACGATTGCGACAAGAGGACAGGCAAGAAATCCCTTCGCGGACCAAACGTCACAGATCATGATGGACCGGACAGATGAGAAGCAGGTGAAGGAAGCGCTGGTGGAGTGTTCCTATGATCTGATCATTGACAAGGTCGCCTACAGTTCCAATGACGTGAAGGCATTGCTGGAAAATGCCAGCTGCCGGCGGTATATACAGATGTCGTCCGGTTCGGTTTACGACCGGGAAAAGGAAAACATAAAAGAAGAGGAATTTGATCCGGCATCGTATCCGCTTGTGTGGCAGTCCCGGAATGATAATTACGCGGAAGGAAAACGTCTGGCGGAAAGAGCGGCACTGGAATTCATGGACGCATCGGACTGTGTCTTCGTCAGATATCCGGTCGTGCTTGGCGAAAATGATTATACCGGCCGACTGAAATTCTATGTGGATCATATCAGGGAAGGCATACCGATGTATGTTGATTCCCTGGATTACGGCATCGCTTTTATCCATGAAAAGCAGGCTGGTGAGTTTATCGCTTTTCTGGCCGATCATGAATTCAGCGGACCAATCAACGGCAGTTCGAGGGGCTGGATCACAGCCCGGCAGATCATCCAGTATACAGAAGAGAAAACCGGGAAGAAAGCGATTCTGAGTGATGACGGTGAAAAGGCTCCGTTCAACGGTCTGCCGGACAATGAATCCTATGACACAGAAAAAGCAGCCCGGCTCGGCTATCATTTTTCGGATCTGAACGACTGGATCTATGAACTGCTGGATCATTACATAAATCTGTAGAATTATGCAAATGATAGGATCGTGCTGTTGTATATGCACACTTAAGTGCATCTTTGCTAGAATGAAAATAACAAATGGAGGCTTACATGTTGCAGGAAAAATTAAACACTATAATTAACGATCTGGATACATGGCAGTTCCCGGAAATCGCCGAGAATATGCCGCACGGTGACATGCCGGGCGACAAGGTGATCATTTCCGAGGCCCTGGTTCCGCATGCGCAGACATTGTTCCGTCTGCTGGTGAAAATGATGAAGGAAAATGGGAATGCGAAATATGTCGTTTCCATCTTCGGCGGTTCCGGGTCCGGCAAAAGCGTCACGACTTCACTGCTGACGTATTACCTCAATCAGGCCGGCATCTGCACTTATGCGATGTCCGGTGACAACTACCCGCGCCGCATTCCCGAATACAACGATGCCGAGCGTGTTTCCATTTTCCGCTCGGAAGGTCTCAAAGGACTTCTGAAGGAACAGGCTTACAGTACGGAAGTACAGACTGTCCTTTCAGAGTTATGGAAGAAAGAGACCGATTCGGATCCTGCCGAAGCGGAAACATACCCCTGGCTGAGCATTTATCAGAAGTATGGCAGAAAAGGTCTGGAAGGCTACCTGGGTGAAGACAAGGAACAGGATTACGCACAGGTCAACTGGGTTCTTTCCGCGTTCAAGAGCGGTCAGGAAAAAATCTGGATGAAGCGCATGGGCCGGACGGAAGATGCCAGATGGTATGACGAAGTGGACTTCAGCGGAACTGATGTTCTCCTGCTGGAATGGACCCACAGCGGCTCTGAGAAAGTACAGGGCGTGGACATTGCCGTATGTCTGCGTTCCACTCCGGAAGAGACAAAAGCCTACCGTCTGTTCAGAGCGAGAGACGGCAAAGCGGATTCCGCGTTTGTCACGATGGTTCTGGAAATCGAGCAGGCGAAGCTGGATGCCAGAATGGAAAGCAATGCGGACATCATTATTGCCAAGGATGGCACTGTGCTGAGGCCGTAAGAATGGAAGCGAACAGAACGAAAACAGGAACCCTGCTGAACGCCTACGTGGATTCCATGGGCGGTCAGCTGTCCGATATCGTACAGGTTCTCAAAAAAAAGGAATTCGAAAACGCGTTTGAGTCATTCTATATTCTGCCGAGTATCTTCAACACCGATCTGGACCGTGGTTTTTCAGTCATCAATTATGATCTGAATGAAGCGTATGCTTCCCAAAATGATATTGAGGAACTGAAAAAACTGAATATCCGTCTGCTGATGGATTTTGTCCTCAATCATATTTCCGTTCTTTCCGAACAGTTTCAGGATATTCTGAAAAATGGTGATGCGTCAAAATACCGTGATTTCTTCATTGACTGGAACCGTTTCTGGGAAGGCTGCGGTGAAATGACGGAAGCGGGCTACATTCAGCCGGATGAAAAATACCTTAACAAAATGTTCTTCCGCAAGCCAGGTCTGCCGATCCTGATGGTCCGTTTCCCGGACGGCCGTGATGTGCCGTACTGGAATACGTTCTATCAGGAAGTGAACTATCCTGATCTCAATGCCTACGATCTGGTCCGTGATCTGCATCTGCAGTATGCAGCGGCCCAGGAAATCACCGATATGTTCAATCAGTCAGACCGTGATCTGAAGACGCTTCATTTCGGCCGCTGGGACAAGTACCGCCAACAGGTTCTCGCCTATGCTGACAACAAGCGCACTTATCTTGGTCAGATGGATCTGAATATCAAGTCCGATCTGGTCTGGGATTATTATCGTGATGTACTGGCCAAGCTGGCCGGCTACGGCACTTCGATCGTCCGTCTGGACGCGTTTGCCTATGCGCCGAAAGAACCGGGTGAACGCAACTTCCTGAATGATCCGGGTACCTGGGATCTGCTGGAAAAGATCCATGAGATCGCTGATAAATACAAGCTCAGTCTTCTGCCCGAGATCCATGCCTCCTATGGCGAAAAGATCTATGAGACACTTGCGCAGAAAGGCTATATGGTATATGACTTCTTCCTGCCGGGACTGGTCATTGACGCATTTGAAAGAAAGAACGGATCTTATCTGAAGAAGTGGATGGACGAAATCACGGAAAAGAAAATCCAGACCGTGAACATGCTGGGATGCCATGACGGCATACCGCTGCTTGATCTGCAGGGACTTCTGCCGGAAGAAAGCATTCAGAATCTGATTCAGACGACTGTCAAACGCGGCGGTTATGTCAAGGATCTGCATGGTGCGAAGAACGTTTACTATCAGGTTAACGCCACTTACTACAGCGCTCTTGGTGAAAGTGATCAGCGGATGCTGATGGCCAGAGCACTGCAGCTGTTCATGCCGGGCAAACCGCAGGTCTGGTATCTGGATCTGTTTGCCGGAAAGAATGACTATGAAGGCATGCGCAGAGCTGGTGCCGGCGGTCATAAGGAAATCAACCGCACCAACCTGACAGCCGAACAGATCGAGGAAGCACTGCAGAAGGATGTTGTGCAGAAACAGCTGGAAATGCTCAGACTGCGTAACACCTGTCCGGTTTTTGCGGCGGATGCGGAAATCACTTCCGAACTGGACGGACCGGAGATGCGGATCGTCTGGACCAATGCATACGGAAAAGCCGAACTGCAGCTTGACTTCGAAAAGGAAACCTTTGCGATTCATATCGATCAGGCATAAACATTACCTGACAACATTAACAGAAGCCTGTCTCTCCGGCCGGGGAAACAGGCTTTTTTCTGACGGGATTCATATAGTGAAACATACGGAAATGTGTTAAAATTTGCAGGATGCTGAGGCAGGTGGAAATTCTTTTTTTTGCCGGCCTGGCTGCCAAAGGAGGAAATCTGACTGTCAGACAGTTCTGACGGCCGATAAATCATATGAGCAAGTATCGTTTTACAGAAATCAAAAGCGCATCGGATATCAGCAGATTCAACGCTTTTACCGATGCCTCGGAACAGCACAGTATGTTTCAGAATACATCCTGGGCGGATATCAAATATTTCTGGGATCATCATTATTTCACGGTAACCGATGAAAATGATGAAATCATTGCCGCCGCCATGTGCCTGTTCCGCAAGCTGCCGCTCGGCTTCACATATGCCTACTGTCCGCGCGGTCCGATCGTCGATTACCGGAATCAGGAACTGGTAAAGTTCCTGTTCGACAATCTGCTTTCATTTGCGAAGAAGCAGCGGGCAGTCGTCTTTAAATGTGATCCCCACATTCTTGTTCGACGCTATCCGTTCGCTGACAAGGATAATCTGCCGGAGCGTGAAAACACAGATATCATCACAACCCTGCAGAATCTGAAACTGCAGCACAAAGGCTTCACGACAGGCATCAACGAAACGATTCAGCCGCGTTTTGAAGTCGGTATGGAAATCACGCCGGACTGTCTGGAAGGCCTGATGCGCAAAACAAAGCAGAGTATCCGCGGTGCCATCCGCAAAGGTGCCAAAGTCAAGGTCGGTCATGAATATCTGGATGAATTCATGGAAGCCATCTCCAAGACAGAAGAAAAGCAGAATATCAAACTGCGTGATAAAGAATACTTCCGCAAATTCACGGAAGTGTACGGTGACAATGCCATCGTTATGATCACATATATCAATTTCCCGGAACAGATCGAACAGGTAAAGAAGGAAATCCAGGAAATCGAGGAAAAACTGGCCGGCCAGCTTTCCAAGCAGAACCGGCATATCCAGGAAGTCAATCTGAAGAACGCCAATGACGAACTGGTGCAGCTGCAGCAGGACTATGAGAAGGAACAGAAAGACACGGTGATCCTCGGCGGTCAGTTTGCCCTGATTCACGGCAGGCAGATGGAACTGATGTACCAGGGCAACAACACGGATTATCTGCGTATCCGCGCCAGTTATCTGATGTATCAGGAATGTCTGAAAATGTGTATCGAGAAGGGAATTGAATACTGTTCATTCGGCGGTGTCGATGGAACACTCAATGATCATCTGAGCCGTTTCAAATCGAATTTCCCGATCATTGTCGAAGAGTTTATTGGTGAGTTCTCATATGTTTTCAAGCCGCTGCTCAACAGTATCATTGATAAATATCTGCAGCGACAGATGTGATTCTCCAAAACAGACCATCAGGAGCACAGGGCAGACTGTGCTCTTTTCTTATTGTCTGACAAAATGAGCCTGTTATTTTCCTCGCAGTTCGCTGATAATGGAAAAAGGAAGACTGTATAAATGGAATGACGGTGAGAATCCGGCATTGCAAATCAAACAATAACACTATAAAAGGAGGGATCTGCGGTATGACAAAACAGACAGACCGGATCACCGAAATGGAACAGTATCTCGACAGCAGTATAGAAGCTGCCGAAAAACTGCAGGAAGCCATGGAAATCTATGAAGACAACCTGGAGAATTACCTGAAACTGACCGACTATTACGGAAGCACCCTCTGGCGGAAGGACCTGGACGCGGATGCGGCAGGCAATCTTCCGGCTGATCTGAAGCGCGGCGTTCTTTCCGAAGACGCGGTTTATGATCTGATTACCGCTACCCGCGAACTGAGAGTCCAGATGGTGAAGATCCTTTCGCTGATATCGGAATGGGAGAAGAAAGACTGACGGTTTCAGCGTGCGTTCAACAGGATGAGAAAAAACACGGAAATACTTCACAACTGAAAAAGTATCATATATAATACGATTGAAAACTGACCGACGGTCAATAAGAGGAGGTATGAAATGAAAACATTCTTCAGATTCACTGCTGCAGCGGCAGGTGCTGTCGTAATCGCTGCCGTCACACTTCTGTCTTCTGTCAAACTCGCTGAAAAGATCGAGAAGATCTATGATGATAAAGACAAGGAAAACGACGAACCGGAAGAAGAAGTAGCAGCCGCGCCGGAAGAAGCCGCGGAAGCCTGCGAAGAAGCTGCCGAAGTCTGCGAAGAAACTGCTGAAGAAGCAGCCGCTGAAACAGCGGAAGAAGCTGATCCGCAGGATGAAGCCTGATCGGACTTCAGATGCCGTCTGACTGACGGCTTTTAGTACGGTATAAGTGTAGTCGGCAAGATCATCAACCGGATGGTCAGCTAGCTGCACTTATTTTAAGATAAGAGAGTAGTCATTCGGCCTGGC
>CADBEA010000061.1 GCA_902793635.1 uncultured Erysipelotrichaceae bacterium
TCTTCCCTTTGTGCTTATTTGACTCAGTTATTTGTCCCCAAATTTCTCTCCCCAACTTTTGACCCCAAATTTCCAGACCCCAGAATTGTTTGGTATACCAGAAAAATCCGGAAGTCTGATGATTTCCGGATTTCTTTTCATTCTTCGTTATTGTCCTGACACCAGCCGGGTATGATCCTGCGGAATTCTTCTTCCGCATGTTCCTGCATGATGCTTTCAAACTGGCGGAAGGATTCGAGAAGTTCTTTGCCCCGTTCGGTAAGTTCACTGCTGCTGCCGCTGAGACCGCCGACATTGCGCTTGATCAGTTCACACTGGGTCTGCAGCTCGATGTCACGGATCAGATTCCAGCCTTTCGTATACGATATCTGCATGGTCTTGCAGGCTTTCGATACCGAGCCGAGATCGCCGACCAGACTGAGCAGAAGAGCGATACGGGAATCGAAGAACACCTTTTCCTTGGCAAAGGAAACATTGAGCAGGGGACGGATCATGGAACGGCTGTGTCGCTGCAGCATTTCCGCGTTTTTATAGACGTCGGCGTATTCGAGCAGGATGCCGCTGTCATCCACGTCGACCGTCACCGGCTGGATGCCGTATTCGGCAAACGCTCCGGCCAGACCGCCTTCGCCCCGATAATCAATGATCTGGGACGCGAGACGGCTGGAAAGGATGACCGGATGCCCGGGCCGGCCGTCGTAAGCCGGGCGGATATAATCGCCTTCCTCATCCAGCAGGGAACGGATCGTTTTCGCCGTGAAGAAGGGAATGTCACAGGGACTCAGCAGGATCCTGTCACATTTGCCGAGAAGATAGCTGATACCGATCCGGTAACTGTCGATCATTTCGCTGCGGGCATAATTAAGATTGCGGAAAAACATCACATCATAACGGGCGAGATGATGTTCCAGTTCATCCGCTTTGTAGCCGGTAACGACGGCAATCTGCACAATGCCGGCATGGCGCAGTGTTGAAATGGTACGCTCGGCGAGGGTGATCGATCCCAGCGTCTGCAGGGGTTCAAATTCGGTGTTCTGACCGGCCGCTGCAATGACGGCTCCGATTCTCTGCATCATATAAAACCTCTGTTATTCTTTTAACAAGCGACTGTTAAAAAAGTGTAATTTGACAGTGCTATATTTATCATCCTTAATATAAGTAGAAGAGCTTTTACTCTGTGTGAGTACCACACGGATCATAATCAATTCCTTTTCCTGTCAGATCAGCCAGTTTCTGCTTTCCGAAAGAAGTAAAGAAGACAATTTCACTTGGATTTCCGTGCAGATCTTCGCCGCGCAGACGTACAACAGCGGAGGTTTCAAGGTAGTCGATCGGAAAAGTCCGGCGGAAAACGCGGCCGGTGGCAGTGTCTGTCACTTCGATCGTAACCTGATCGGCAGTGATCTGGAAAAGCTCCTGTTCATGAT
This sequence comes from uncultured Erysipelotrichaceae bacterium, assembly GCA_902793635.1. Taxonomy (GTDB): domain Bacteria; phylum Bacillota_I; class Bacilli_A; order Erysipelotrichales; family Erysipelotrichaceae; genus Bulleidia. The sequence goes on from CADBEA010000061.1 coordinate 1,428, forward strand.
TTTCAGACATAATTATTTCCCCGTTTTTAACAATTCTATCATATCCGAAACACGGTAATGAACGCATGTATTCTGATCAGGTTTAAAAACATAATTAAATACTCTGAGAAAGGAGAAGAGCATGATTAAGAAGACATTTATCATCAACGGTGTCGAACGCAAGATCTTCCTGGAAGGCGATGAAACTCTCTCGACCGTCCTGCGTGAAAGACTTCTGCTGACCGGCACCAAGATCGGCTGCGGCGCCGGCCACTGCGGCGCATGTAACGTCATCATGAACGGCCGTATCGTCAAATCATGTCTGCAGAAAGCGGTCAAGGTTCCTGATTTCACCGAGATCACGACAATTGAAGGCATCGGTACTGTCAGCAACCTGCATCCGCTGCAGCTCGCCTGGATGGCATTCGGCTGTGCTCAGTGCGGTTTCTGCAGCCCGGGCTTCATTGTAAGTGCCAAGGTACTGCTGGATCAGAATCCGAATCCGACCCGCGAAGAAGTACGCGACTGGTTCAACAAGAGCCGCAACCTGTGCCGCTGCACCGGTTACAAACCACTGGTTGACGCAACCATGGCAGCAGCTGCTGTTCTGCGCGGCGAGATGAAGAAAGAAGATCTCGTTTATCAGGCGAACGGCAAGTCCATCGTAGGTACGGAATATGTACGTCCGTCCGCAGCTATGAAGGTCACAGGTACATGGGACTTCGGTGCTGACGATGCTCTGCGCATGCCGGAAGACACACTGCGTCTGGCTCTCGTACAGGCAGAAGTATCTCATGCCAACCTGAAGGGCGTTGACACATCTGAAGCTGAGAAGATGCCGGGTGTTTACAAGGTCATCACAGCCAAGGATGTTCCGGGCTCCAACCGTATCAATGGTCTGGTCATGCTGCCGCTGAATAATAAGTGTGATGGCTTCGACCGTCCGATCCTCTGCGACGAAAAGATTTTCCAGTATGGTGATGCGATCGCTATCGTAGCTGCCGATACAGAAGAACATGCCAAGGCTGCCGCAAAGGCTGTCAAGGTAGATCTGGAAGAACTGCCGGCATACATGAGCGCACCGGAAGCTCTGGCAGCTGATGCCATCGAGATCCATCCGGGCACACCGAACGAATACTATGAGACCAATGCCATCAAGGGCGATGACTTTGACTGGGATGCCTGGCCGGAAGCACAGCAGGTTGAAATTGAAAGCTACTGCTCACGTCAGCCGCATCTGTTCATCGAACCCGACAACGGCTATGCATACATCGATGAAGACGGCATGCTGACGATTCACTCCAAGTCGATCGGTATCCATCTGCATATGCCGATGATCGCCGATGGTATCGGTATCCCGATGGAGAAACTCCGCATGGTTCAGAACCACACCGGCGGCACCTTCGGTTACAAGTTCTCACCGACCAACGAAGCACTGCTGGGCGTCGCTGCTCTGGTATGCCAGCGTCCGGTTTCCCTGAACTTCAATATGTATCAGTCCATCACCTACACAGGCAAGAGATCACCTGGCTTCATGCACATCAAGCTCGCCGCTGACAAAGACGGCAAACTCAAGGCTCTGTGGGGACGCAACTATATCGATCACGGACCATACTCCGAATTCGGCGACCTGTTGACACATCGTCTGTCTCAGTTTGTCGGTGCCGGTCTTGATATTCCGAGCATCCGTAACAAGTCGACGACTGTCTTCACGAACCATGCGTGGGGCTCCGCATTCCGTGCTTACGGTTCGCCGCAGTCCTTCATGGGATCCGATATCGCAATCGACGTACTGGCTGAAAAGATGGGCATCGATCCATTCGAAATGAGAGCGATGAACTGCTATAAGGAAAGTGCCGGTTCAACGACACCGACCGGATGCAAGCCGGATGTATACTGCGAAGAAGACCTCTTCGACAAGGCAAGACCATACTATGAAGCAGCCAAGAAGCGTGTGGCAGAAAAGAATGCCGCAAGCGACGGCAGAATCAAGTACGGTGTCGGCGTATCACTCGGTGTATACGGCTGCGGTCTCGATAACTCCGACGCTTCCGAATGCTATGCTGACCTGAACCCGGATGGAACAGTCACACTGCGCAACTCCTGGGAAGACCATGGTCAGGGTGCTGATATCGCCACACTGACAGCAGGTCATGAGACACTGCGTCAGGCTGGCTTCACTCCGGATATGATCAAGCTCGAACTCTGCGACTCCAAGGTCACACCAAACTCCGGTCCGGCCGGCGGTTCCCGTTCGACAGTCATGACCGGTTCGGCAACCAGAATCGCCTGCGAAAACCTGCTGAAGGCTATGCGCAAGGAAGACGGCACATACCGTACTTATCAGGAAATGGTTGACGAAGGCATCGACACACATGTCACCGGTGTCTACACATACACAGCAAGTGTTGCTCTTGATCAGGCAACCAGCCAGGGCGATCCTTTCCCGGCTTACATGTACACGATCTTCCTTCCGGAAGTCGCGGTTGATACCGAAACAGGTAAAGTCAAGGTTGAAAAGTTCACAGCTGTCGCCGACTGCGGCACGATCCTGAACAAGCTGGCAGTAGACGGCAACTTCTACGGCGGTCTGGTACAGGGTATCGGTCTGGCTCTGAGCGAAGACTTCGAAGACCTCAGCAAGCACACCAGCCTGCTGAAGTGCGGTATTCCGTATCCGAATGACGCACCGGATGACATCGAACTGGTATTCCAGGAGAACCATCCGCGTCCGAACGGCCCGTACGGCGCTTCCGGCTGTGGTGAGGCACCGCTTGATGCTCCGCATCCGGCGATCCTCAATGCGATCTTCAATGCGACCGGTGCGAGAATCACACGTGTCCCGGCCCGTCCGGAGAACGTGCTCGAAGCACTGCGTGAAGTGAAATAAACTGCAATAACAGCAGAAACGGACAGAATGGGCGCATACTGCGCCCATTCTTCTTCATTTTCAGCTAGAATGGAGACAGGTATGACAGATCATTTTAAAGAACGGTCAACCCGTGATTATCATCAGAAACAGCTGTTTTCAAAAGAGGATCTGGAGCGCAGGGAAAGTCTTTGCACCCATGAGGATCCTCCTTTCTGCAATGCCGCCTGTCCCTTGAAACTCGATGTCAAGGCGATGCTGGCAGCAGTCACCGACGGTGATTTCGCCAAAGGAAGAAGCCTGCTGGAATTCATCTCACCGTTCCCCGAGATCCTTGCCTGGGGATGTGACGCACCATGCCGCAAAGTATGCCGGCGCAGTGAGATTGAGGAAAGCGTGAATATTCCGGCGGTGGAAAGAGCGATCATGCAGCACAGCGTGGTTCCCAAAGCCAAGGGTCTGCTGAAACTGCGCAAGAAACAGCGTCTTGCGGTTTTCGGCAGCAGTCTTTTCACATTGGCACTGGCCGCTGATATGGCTTCTAAAAAATATCCGGTCACCCTGTATACCGAAGCTGAAGATGAAAATGATCTGCTGCGCCGCTGCGTGGATCTGCCGGAAGAAATACTTGAGAGGCAGAAGCCGCTGCTGAAGAAAGCGGATCTCAAGATCTGCTATGCGACAGAAATTGACAGAGCTTTCCTGGAAAGCGAAGAAAAGAATTACGATCTGATCTGCGGCGCGGAGTATCTCAAGATTGAGGAAGTTGATCCCGTTACCCTGTGCGATACAGAAAACCGGGTCTTCCCGCATGCCGCAAAGAAATACTCACCGATCCTGCAGTCGTTCTTTGATGCCCGCCGGGCAGCCGTTTCACTGGAAAGGATCGTCCAGCGTCTTGATCCGCATAACAGCCGGCCGCAGGAAGGGGAAACAGAATCTCATCTGTTTACGAATCTTTCCTATATCCCGAGTGAGGAAGCCGTCATTGAAAACGGTGTTTACAGCCGGGAGGAAGCGATTCGGGAAGCTTCCCGCTGCATTCAGTGCGAGTGTGTTGAATGTTTCCGGGGCTGCGCATATCTAAGGGCATTCAAACGCTATCCGCGTCTTCTGACCAGAGAGATCTACAACAATACCGGTATTATCATGGGCGACCACATGATGAACAAAGCCCTGAATTCCTGCTCGCTGTGCGGGCAGTGCACCGTGACATGTCCGAACGGCTATGACATGGCGGATATCTGCCGGGCGGCCAGGGAAAACATGGTCGATACCAGAAAGATGAGTCTGGCGGTCCATGAATTCGCTCTGCTGGACATGCTGTTTTCCAATAACGAAGGATTCCTGGCAAAAAAACAGCCGGGCTATGACACATGCCATTATGTATACTTCCCGGGCTGTCAGGCCAACGGCATCGCTCCGGATACCGTGTATGAGACATACCGTGATCTGATGAACAGAAAAGAGGGCGGTGTCGCATTGATGCTTGGCTGCTGCAGCGTGATTGCGAAATGGGCCGGAAGACGGGAACTGTATGAAGAACAGATATCCTTCCTGAAGGAAGAAATGCATAAACTCGGTGATCCGGTCATCATTGCCGGCTGTCCGACCTGCCGCAGCACATTGCGGGAACACTTTCCGGAAGTGATCGGCCTCTGGGATGTACTGGAAGAAATCGGCCTGCCGGAAGAACATCAGACATTGGCGAAGGAAGTCATGATCCATGACGCCTGCAGTGCCCGCAACGATGTCGCGACCCAGTATGCCGTGCGGCGTATCGTTACCTCGCTGGGCGGCAATGTGAAAGAGGGTGCCTGGTCAAAAGACCGCACAGCCTGCTGCGGCTATGGCGGTCTGGTGTCCTACGTGAACAAGGATGTTGCCACAGAGATGAGTGAAGAATGCGTCAAGGAAGATCCCGATGCGACCTATGTCACATACTGCATGGCCTGTCGGGACAGACTGAAGCGGCAGGGCACCGATGCCGTGCACTTCAGTGAACTGGTCTATGGTGTCAGCGCCGACGATTCACCCGGTCTGTCACAGAAACGGAAGAACCGCAAGCAGCTGAAGGAAAAACTGCTGCAGGAAATCTGGGAGGAAGAAATCATGGAAGAAAAACCGTCCTTCACATATGAACTCAGCGAAGAAGTGCGGCAGAAGATGGAAGACAGAATGATTCTGGAAAGCGATCTTTTGGAAACCATCCAGGCGTATCGCGAAAACCAGATGGCTGTATTTAACGAAGCTGATGGAACTCTGACGAGTCAGCACAGGATCGGCAATGTTTCATTCTGGATCCGTTTTACGGAAGCGGATGATCATTATACGATCCTCAGTGTCTACAGTCACCGTATGACGGTCAGAACCAGATAGGAGGGTATCATGCCAAACGAAAAGACATATTATTCCCTGGAAGCGGATCAGCATCTTGTCTGTCATAAATGCGGCGTGCATCTGATCAAGGGCAATGCTGTATTCGAATATCTGGACAATGCCTTCCCGGTGGAACTGCCCATCTGTCCGCAGTGCGGCTTTATCTATGTTCCGGAAGAACTGGCCATGGGCCGGGTTCTTTCCGTGGAAAAAGTGCTGGAGGACAAATGAGCGGCGCCATCCGTCATCCCGGCGGCATTGAAATGACGGAATACCTGCTGGATCTTGCCGGTATCCGCAAACCGTGTCAGGGCAGAGCGGCGGATCTTGGGGCAGGTGATGGCTGCACGGTCCGGCTGCTTTGTGGTTACGGCTTTGATGCGGAAGGCATCGACCTGAAGCCGGCGGAAAACGTCAGGGCGGGTGACATGCTGAAACTGCCGTATGACGACGGAAGTTTTGATCTGGTCATCAGCGAATGCGCGATGTTTCAGACCGGTCATCAGGCGGAAGCGGTGCGGGAAGCTCTGCGTATCCTGAAGAAAGACGGGATTCTGCTGATCGCCGACCTGTTTCCCTGCCGCCGTGAAGAACTGCGCGCTCAGCTGGAAGAATATGGCGCTGATCTGCTGTTTCTCAAGGATCATACTTCCTTCTGGAAGAACTATATTATCGAACGTCTCTGGAATGACGAATATATCAGTGAAGTCTGCCGGCTGGCGGATCAGAACTGCCGTTACTATCTGGCCGGCATGAAAGGAAAAGCATCATGAGTGAAAAGAAAGTTGAATTCGACGAACTGGAAAAGATCTTCGACTACTACCATGACGGCTACCAGTGTGCCCAGGTGCTTCTTCTGTATGCCCTCGAGGCACAGGAAATCGAAAACCCCGACCTGATCCGGGCCATGGGCGGTCTGAACCGCGGCATGAGCAATTACCGGTCAGTCTGCGGCTGTCTTACCGGCGGCCTGTGTCTGCTGTCGTATTTTGCCAACAAAGGATCCGCGGAAGAAACAGCCCATCCTGATTATGACGAAATGGCGGCGGAACTGTATGACTGGTTTCTGCAGGACAACGAAGATACCGGTGGCAGTCCGATGTGCATGGATCTTCTGGAAAACGATCTTTCCCAGCGGGCCAGAGTCTGTCCGCTGCTGATCAGCAGGACCTTTCAGAAGTGTCTTGAAATACTGGAAAGGAAAGGGCTTATCTGATGTCAGTGCGTCTGTATCCCGCCGAGAGCGTCTGCCCGGTGTGTCTGAAAAAAATCAAAACAGCAATAACCGTCGGAAATGACGGCTTTATCCATATGGAGAAAGCATGTCCCAAACATGGCTTCTTTGACACACTGATCTGGGAAGGAGATGTCATTTCCTATCTTTCCTGGGGTGATGAGGATGTCGAAGGAAACGCGCCGAAAACAGCGATCCCTGCCGAAAAAGGATGCCCGCATGACTGCGGTCTCTGCACCAGCCATCAAAGCGAAGGCTGCTGTGTTCTGCTGGAACTGACTAAGCGGTGCAATCTGAACTGTCCGGTCTGCTTTGCCTCGGCCGGTAACGGAACGGATCTGCCGCTGGATGAAATCGTCCGTCAGTATGACTGGCTGATGGCTCATGGCGGCCCCTACAATATCCAGCTCTCAGGCGGCGAGCCGACCATGCGGGATGACCTTGATGAAATCATCCGGCTGGGCAGAGAACGCGGTTTTACCTATTTCCAGCTCAATACCAACGGTCTTAGGATCGCCGAAGAAGAAAACTACGCCAGCCGTCTGAAGGAGATGGGTGTTTCCTGTGTCTTCCTGCAGTTTGATGGCTGCCGTGATGAGATTTACACCGCGCTGCGCGGAAAAGAACTCTTTGAAACCAAATGTCAGGCAATTGATGCATGTGCGAAGGCTGATCTGCCGGTCGTACTCGTGCCTGTCATCGCGCCGGACATCAACGAGGATGACATCGGCGAAATCATTCAGTTCGCTTTACAAAGACACCCGCACGTCCGCGGTGTCCATTTTCAACCGCTCAGTTATTTCGGACGCTGTGAAGTGCCGGCCAGAGAACTTGCGGAAAAGTGCTGTGAAAGTGCTCAGACCCAATGGCGCATTACCATTCCGCGCATGCTGAAGAAGATCGAGGAACAGACTAATGGTCTTTTGAAAGCTTACGACTTCCACGGCGGCGGTGCGGAAAGTCCTTACTGCTCGTTCCATGCCGCTGTCCGGGTCCAGTCTGACGGCAGCCTGAAGATTCTGAAAAAACGCAGCCGCAGCTGCTGCTGTCCGCAGCCCAGCAGTGAAGCGATGAACTTCGTCTCCCAGCAGTGGGGCAACGAAGATCCGGACTTCCCGGAGACAGAAAGCGACGTATCCTCGCTTGATCTGTTCCTGAAACAGGCCATCAACGATACGTTCACCATTTCCGGCATGTTGTTCCAGGATGCCTGGAATCTCGACCTGAAACGGCTGCGCCGCTGCTATATCTGCGAAGCTGACAGCGAGCGGGGGATGGTGCCGTTCTGTGCTTACAATCTGACCGATACAAACGGAAAGGCTCTGTACCGGAAATGAATAAATCACGTCTGGACGATCTGATCATGAGACAGGAAGGCCTGTTGGAACTGAACCGGGACGTCCTCGAAGAAATCCAGCTCAGAAAACTGAATGCTCTGCTGCAGAGAGAAAAGGAGCGGCAGGGCTTTTATGCATCTCTGCCGGCTTCTCTGACATCACTGGCGGAACTGTCGTCTCTGCCGTTCACCACTGCCGACGATCTGCGCCAATACTATCCGCAGCTTTTTCTTGGCTCTTCCTCGCAGGTGGAAAAGGTACTGACGGAAAAAACCAGCGGCACGACCGGAGCAGCCAAACGCATTTTCTACGGCAGGGAAGACCTGCAGCATACCATTGCGTTTTTTGCGGCCGGCATCGGTGAAATGACAAAACCGGGTGATCGCGTGATGATCGGCATGCCGTATACCGGTCCCGGCAGTCTTGGTGATCTGATTGCCAACGGTGTGCGGGCATGCGGAGCGGAGCCGGTGCAGCTTTGCGGCAGCAGTCTTTATGTGCAGTGTCAGCACTACCATGAGGTGCAGCCGGCCTGCGCAATCGATCTGCCGGTGCCGCTGCTGGCCCGGGCCCGTTATTATGAATATCTTTACGGCCGCGGCAGTTTTCCTCTGCGGGCGGCGCTGCCTTCAGCGGATGCCTGCTGTGAAGCGGTCGAAAAAGCACTGCGGGAAGAATTCGGTCTGCAGCTGTATCCGCATTACGGCAGCCGGGAAATGTGCATGGGCGGTGCCATCACATGCCCGGCCCATGAAGGCATGCATCTCAGGGAACATCAGGTGATCGGTGAAATCATCGATGAAAACGGTAATGTTCTGCCTGATGGCGAATGGGGTGAACTGGTAATCACGACAGTTGACATGCAGGTACTGCCGCTGATGCGCTTCCGGACCGGTGACCATACCCGTTTTCTGAAAGAACCATGTCCCTGCGGCAGTGTGACAAGAAGGCTGGATCAGATCAGACGGATCGGAAAAGACGCGGAAATACTGGCAGGTATAGAGAATGCATTCTTCTCTTTTACAAGTGTTCTTGATCTTTCAGCAGCGGAAAGAAACGGCGGATACCATCTGGAACTGCTGCTCACGGACGGCTCGGAAACTGAGGCAATCAGAAGAGCGGCAGAAGCGCGGAATCTTTCCTGCACCATGCGGATCATAAAATCTGATGACAAACTGCTGTATTCAGGCAAAAGGCACATTCTTCACCTGTGAGCCATGATATAATTATTTAAAAGTCCTAATTTGCACTGCGTTGGTGACGAATCGCTTATTTACTGAGTTTTTTGGACATTACATCGCGATATTTCACCACGCGTGGCGAATTT
>CADBEA010000062.1 GCA_902793635.1 uncultured Erysipelotrichaceae bacterium
CAGTTCGTGCTGACAATACAAATGTAGCGCCGTATACGAGAACCGTACGTACGGTGCAACGGGAGGGACGGGAGCTAAAGCTCCCTCTCTACCCTATTGTTATCTGCCGCGCAGGAAGGACGGAATTCCGTAATTGCAGACCGGGCAGGTACTGCCGTTCATCGGACTGCCGCATTCCGGACAGAAGGTGCGGGAAACATACGGACGGGTTTCCTGCAGATCCTTGTCCTTCGGCCAGGCGATGCGCCAGCCAAGGTGCACGGTTTCGCTCTTCTGGGAAGGAATCGTGAGCTTCCAGATGACTTCGCCGGTCTTTTCATCGAGACTGCCGCTGTCGGTCTTCACGTTATCCACGCTGATCGTTTTGTCCTGGGATACCGGGATCTGATCATGGACAGTGACCTGGATTTCTTCGGCTTTCCGGTTGGTGATCTGAATTTCGTATTCCTGTTCTCTGGTGTTCTGGCTCTTGAGAAGGGTGGTCGCGTTCTTACGGCGCGCTTCTTTTCTCTGAACCTGGATCCTATCGTCCTTGCCGAGTGAGATACGGAAATTCTCTTCGCTCATGTCCGGTGAGATCATCACTTCACCGATATAGGCGTCATTGAGGTAAACACCGGCATTGCCGCCGACCATGACCGGCAGATCCGCTGTCTTGACATTGGCGCACAGGAAGGCGTTGTTCTGCAGTTTCGGCACGGCAATCAGTTCATATTCGGCATTCAGCCGGAAGGTCTGCAGATCGACGATCGTGCCGTCGTTGCCGCAGATGACGGTACGCGGTTCATTGAGGATGTATTCCGTCATCGTTTCGGAATCGCTGACTTCCGCCTGCGGTGTTTCGATCCGCTTCATCTGGACGGTTTCTTCGGAGGCCATATCGGCTTCCGCTTCTTCAGCGAAGCTTTCCGTCAGTTTGGCAAAGACACCGGCACCGACCACCGGTGAGGAAGCACGCATCTGAATCTCCGGCCGGATGTTCAGATAGACAGGCTTCAGAACAGGCAGGTCGTTGGAATGGGAAGGATTACCGGTATACAGCGAAACATTGATATCCTCCCAGTCTTCACCGGTGTTCTGCACAAGCGCGGCACGGACGCGGAATTCGATCTCGCTGCCTTTGCCTTCCGTATGGATCTCATAGACAGGATGCCAGCTGGCGCCGTTGTCATAGTATTTCAGTGAGAAGGGGTAGGTTCCTTCCGCTTCGGCATAGAGATCAGCGGTGACGATCGGCTTGCGCTCCTTTTCAAGCATTTCGTTGAGCTGCTTTTCCAGTTCCTTTTTTTCTTTGGCGAGGGTGTTCAGCCGGCGGTTGACATTCATGACACGATCCGGAAGTTTTTCGATATAGGCTTCGATCTGGCCGACGTCACAGCCTTCACCGGTGAATGTGCCGTTTTCCTTCCAGAGGCGGATCTGTTCGTTCAGGATCTCTTTCTCCTGTTCGATCAGACTGATCTTTTCCGCCACGGATGCGGAAGGTTTTTCTTCTTCCTGGTCATCAAAAGCCGGATTGACGGTGCGGATGTTGTTGCCGCTGACACCTTCCGGGAAAAACAGCCGCAGGGAAGCAGTGTCGGCACTGTTGCTGAGACCGCTGATGCTGACCTTGTTAAGACCTTTCTGAAGAGTCATACTGCCGCGTCTTTCCACGGCGGCGCCGCTGCGGTAAATCTGTACAGATTTGATGCTTGTTTCCATTGTTGACCTCCTAGTGTTTTATTGATATTTCTGCAGGGTATTACGGAATGTTTTGCGCAGGCTCTCCGGAGCGATGATCTCGATGGCATCGAGAAACTGCTGGGCGAGAAAGACAGCGCCTTTTTCTGTCGTGGTGCAGCGCAGAATGCTTGTTTCACCATCGGAAGGGCTGACGTTCATCTGCGGGCCGAGGATGTCCTGCAGCTGCGGCAGGATGCGGTTATGGGCACGGAAGACGACCGACATGGTCGGACCGGCGAACATGAACAGTTTGTTTTCCGCATAGCGGTAGGCTTCCTGGTGTTCGCTCCGGCTGAAGCGCCGCACCGGATCCGCCATGACTTTGGGATTCTTCATGCGGTCGATGCGGAAGTGAATGAAGTTGCTGTATTTGGGACTGGATGCGATCAGATAAGGCCGCGAATCCTGCCAGACGATGTATCTTGGCTCGATCAGATACGGCTCCTTGCGCCAGTCTTCCTTTTTCTTTTCCGGATCGTAGCGCTTATAGGCAAACTGCAGCATCTTGCCGTCGCGGATCGCTTCCGAGATGATTTCGATATTGAAGAAGAGCACTTTGTTTTCCGACTTCAGCCGGTTGGGGAGATAGACGGAGGAAGTGAATTCCTTCTGCTGTTCACGGGAAAGCTCACCGAGCAGTTTTTTGATGAGATCGGTGCTCTGTTTCTGATTGATGATATGCGATGCGTGAATCGCGTTGCACAGGAGCAGGATCTCACCTTTTTCAAACTTTCGCTGCATCAGGTAATAGCCTTTGCCGTTATCGGAAACGTCCGAGATCTCATAGCCGGCCTGGCGCAGGATCTGGATGTTGGAATAGACGGTACGGCGGTCGATGGTAATGTTCAGACGCTGTTGGATCTTACTGATCAGATCGTTGGCGCTCAGGATATGATCGGCATCCGATTCTTCCTGCAGGATCTGCAGCATCGTGAAAGAAATATGTTTTTTCTCTGCCATGTCAGGATCCTCACTTCTTTTTTCAGTGTAGCATAGTTGGCGTGTTTTTTGTCAGATATCAGAAGGGCTTATACAGTGTATAATGTAAAAAAGGCGGAAACGAAATGTGTGATAACAGAAATGTGAAAAGTACGGGTCCCGATGACGCATCCGGTTTTGTTCTGCTTGCCGAAGCAATTCCCGATGTGATACTCGAGATCCGTTATTACAGCACCTATAATTTCATTGGTGAGCGGATCCACGGCTATGAAGAGCCGGTCGCACTTCTCAGTAAAGAGGCGGCAGCGGCCCTGAAGGAAGCGGCGGCTGAACTGAAGGAGAAGGGCTATTACTTCAAGATCTATGATGCCTACCGGCCGCAGTGTGCTGTCGATCATTTCGTGGCATGGGGGAAGGATGTCGATGACATCCGCATGAAGGAATACTTCTATCCCGACCTGAACAAGGATGAGGTATTTGAAAAAGGCTTCATCGCATACCAGTCCGGCCACAGCCGCGGCAGCACCGTCGATCTGACGCTGTTTGATATGAAAGAGGGGAAAGACGTCGACATGGGCGGACCGTTTGACTGGTTCGGCGAACTGTCGTATCCGTCTTACCGGGGTATCACGGAAGAACAGTATCAGAACCGCCTCCTGCTGCGGGAAACCATGATAAAGCATGGCTTTGTTCCGTATGAAGGAGAATGGTGGCATTTCACCCTGAAGGATGAACCATATCCGGATACATACTTTACATTCCCTGTCAGAGCATCGTCACTGAAGAATCAGTGAAGTAATAAAGCAATAGAAAGTCGAAGGAAATCATATGTCTGAAACAAGAACTGTCAAAATTGAATGTCCTAACTGCAAGAAGCGGATTGCCGTTCAGGAAGGCAGAATGTCACTGCTCTGTCCGGAATGTCATCAGCGCATCAAAGTCACCAAGGAAATGTTTGAAAATTCTTTTGAGGAACAGGCGGAAGAGAGGCAGGTCGAGGAAATCACCGAAAACCTGAAGAGCCAGGTTACAAACAACTGGGATCAGCTTTCCACAATCTGGTGGTATATCGCCATCGGAACATATCTTTTCGGTATGTTTGCCAATGGTGCGCGGCGCGGTTTCCTGATCCCGCTGCTGATGTTTATCATCATTGTCGGCGGTGGTCTGGCACTGTATTTCCTGCGGCCTGAAAAACTGGAAGTCCGTCCTTCCGGTGCAACCTCTTTCACCAAGAAAAAGTCTGTCGCATTGTTGCTGTGTATAGCTTTCGGCTTTGCCGGCGCTCATTATATCTATGTCGGACGCAAGGCAACCGGTATCCTCTACGCGGCAACCGGCGGTCTGTTCATGCTGGGTGTTCTCAAGGACATCTATCTGATCATGACCGGCAACTTCTTTGATGCGGAAGGCAACCGACTGGCATAGTGTATGGCGGGACTGTTCACAATCAAATCCGGCGCCGATTTGCTGAGGGAAGCAATTACCCTTGGCAATGACGGTAAATATGCCGAAGCGCTGAAAACATATAAAAAGGCATTTGAAAAAGGTGAGCCGGAGGCGGCGGAAAACATCGGCCGCTATTATGAGCGGGGCCGCGGTGTCGCTCAGGATCTCGGCGAGGCTCTGTACTGGTATGAGACCGGTGCGGATGCCGGCGACATCGAATGCATGAAGAAAACAGCGGATTTCTATTACCGCGGTATAGCAACGGAACGCGACCTCGATACCGCCAACTACTGGGCCAGACAGGTTCCGGAAGGACGCCGTGATGCAAATGTCATGAGCATCATCTGGGACTATGATAAAAGAGAGAACCACGCCGAAGCACTGCGGCTTGCCGGCAAGGCGAACACAGCCGCGGAACATTATCAGCTGGGCCGAAGATTTTACGATATCAAAGATAAACTGTATGATCCCGAACTCGGTTATCAGCAGCTGAAGATCGCTTCTGACAGCAATCACGCATTGGCGATGTATTTCCTGTCGGAAACACTTCTGGATCCGAAAGAGACCCACCGTGATCCTAAAGAAGCATACCGTCTGAAAGAGAAACTGGCGGAAACCGGCAATGTACCATGTATGCAGCAGCTGTACCGGCATTACCGTGTTTCCACAGATCAGGCGGGTTTGGAAAAAGCCTTCCGTTGGCTGGATGCGGCTTATCGGAACGGTGTCAAAGAATACTCCTATGATCTTGGTCAGTGTTATCGGCAGGGAATCGGCTGTCCGAAAGATGCCGCTAAGGCATTTGCCTATTATACGGAAGCCGCTTCACAGAACAACACCAAAGCGTATCGTCCTTTGGCGCTTTACTGTGCAAACGGTGAGGGAACAAACCGCGATCCCGCTGTGGCGGACCGCTGGTTCCGCAAGGCACTCGATGCGGATGCATCATTGCGGAATGAATATCTGCAGCTTGTCGAAACAAATGCTCTGCAGCCGGCCGAGTGGAATTATGTCTATACACAGTATCACTACAAAGCTCAGGAAAACGATCTGCACAGTATTCTGAAATGCGCTGAACTCCTGCGGACAGGTATGACGAACCGCGGTGATATTCAAACGGAAGCAGATCATTACATACATGCCTGCGGGCTTCTGTATCAGAGATTCCAGGATTCCCAGCAAGTCGAAGATCTTTTGATGAATTGCTTTGACCGTATGAATGCGATGGGCATGGCGGACACCGTGCGCCGCTATGCGCAGACGGCCGAATACGACTGGCTGGCCATTGCGGCATTGAACAGTCTGCAAAAGAACGGCAATGCGGAAACCGACGATCTGAAGCTTCTTTACGCTGTATATCATTACGGTAAGTGCAGCCGTTTCAAGACGCTTCAGTGGCTGAAAAAGCACCCGCAGGAGGAACTGGAGCAGCTTGCTTTCCAGGCAGTTCTTGCGGCGGCGGAAAACGGCGATCCGGCCAGTGCTTTCGAAAGCGGCCAGCGTTACTTCTTCGCACTTGGCACTTCCGCTGATCCTCAGCAGGGGCAGCGCTGGATGACAAAAGCCAGCGAAGCCGGCTGGCCGCATGCCGAAGAAGCACTGCAGGCCATGCGGATGAGTGAAGAAGAAAAAGTTCAGTCCATCATGGATATGAAGAAGCTTGAATCGGCAGGAATACCGGCCGGACTTTATACCGCAGCCGGCATGTTCATCCAGGGCAATGGTGGTGTCTACAGCGAAGAGAAATATATCAGCCTGATGGAAAAGGCGGCAAACGGCGGCATTGTGAAGGCCATGGCTGAAGCGGCCGGATACTGGCAGCAGCGTCCCGGATTCTACGCGGATGCCGCAAAGGTATATCAATACGGTTCAATGGCTTATGAACACGGCATGCCGTCCGGCTATACGCTGATCGGCAGAGTGCTGGAGAACAGTTACAATCCGGATGTAAAACCGCGCGCCTGGATCTATTACGCCGATGCTGCGAAAAAGGCGGAACCGGAAGCCGCCCAGCGCTGTCAGAATCTCATAAACCAGCAGGACAGTGTCTATGAAAAAGGCTGGGGCAGGCATATGCGGAACGACGATCAGGGGGCATACCGCATTCTTTTCCCGCTTGCCATGGTGGGAAACAGCCGGGCTCAGGATGTCTGTTACACGATTCTTGAAAACGGCTGGAAGGATCATGTCACCAATGCGGAAACATATCGTATCTATACAGCTGTTTATCAGCGCAAACCGTCCGCGAAGACCGCTCTGGAACTGACGAGAATCTGCTTCAAGGAACTGAATTATGAAGAAGCGCTCAAATGGGGTGAAATCGCCGCCAACGGCAGAGAGAGGAAAGTTTATCCGCTGCTTGTCCGTATCGGTCTGAATCTCGGCGATCAGAGCATTGCCGACCGGTACGCACCGTCCGCAGCTGAGGATGGTGATGGACTCAGCCAGTATATCTATGCCATGAATCTCTTCAATCTTGCCCAGCGATATACCTGGGAGAAGAAACTGGAAATACTTGAAAAAGCCGGCCGGAACGCGTCGCAGGCTGCTTATACGCATGGCATTGAGGCGGCCCGTGAGCTCAGTTCGGCGATCTCCTCCCAGTCCAGCGAACTCTCAGAGCTGGTCTATGGCGCCAAACTGGCGGAATTCTACCAGGAAAGAGACGAAGCGGAACGGTACGAACAGGAGAAGATCCAGTTCTGGCAGGGTCTGGCTGCTGAAACGGCTCTCATCAACGAAGCTCTCAACAGCCCGTTCGATGTCACCGACGGCTATGGCAACAGCGGCACACTTGACGCCAACAGCAACATCGCCACCATCAACGGCACGAATGTCAGAGTCAATGCTGATGACGTTGCCCGGGCGAAGCAGAGACGGCTTGCCGAGCTGCGGAAGAAACGCATGGAAGATGCCATGAAGGATCTGTTTTGACAATCAGATATGAACCCGGAAGTCAGTGTCCGGGTTTTCTTCTGCAAAGAAAAAATGATCCGTGAGGATCATTCTTTGTCTTCTGTGGCAATGCGGTACAGTTTTGCCATCAGGGGAATATAGGTTGCCGCAAAGACAGCGGCACAGCCGCACAGTGCTTTGGCCCGGTGTTCTCTGGGTATATACATGCCGATCACGACACCCATCGAACAAAGGCAGAATTTTGTCAGGGCGAAGTCTTTCCAGCTGCTTTGGGCAGCGTATCTGTCACCCAGATCAAACAGCGCGTCAATGGCTTTCATGATAAATCTCCTTTGTATCTTCTGTTTTCATTATACGGTATATCTGCATGTATGCGCACAGCCAGTGGTTCAGACGGGGCAGGATCGCAAAAAGATGATCAGGATCAGGTTTATGATGGTATGTTGTTTAGAAAAGAAGATTTCTGAATGGCACATGACATGCATTGCTGCAGAAATCTGTACAGATGAAAAGGAGAAAATCATGGAAAAAGAATTACTTGACGCAATGGAAGGCAAGAGCAGAGAAGAAAGAAAGGAAATCTTCGAAGCTCATAAGTCTGAACTGCTTGACGCAGGACTGGATGCGGTCAACGGCGGAGAAAAGAATTTTGATATCGGTGATCCTGCCGTGCCGGAAAATCCGTATTCGGAATGCCCGTACAAAGGCAACTGGATCTCTTCAGAGGGTTACGTCTGCAAAGGCAACCGCTACTGCGACTGATCTGACATTCAGAACGAACAGAAAAAAGGCAGAATCTGCCTTTTTTACTGCCTTTCTGAAGTCATTGACAAAGGTTTGCAGCTGTTCAGTTTTTATGATGTTCATGCCAGTATTCTTCGGCATCTTCAAAATCATAGAAGTCATCCGGATGCCAGTACCAGAATTCATATGGGTCAGCATAGTCACATACATCGAATTCATCGTTTCTGCATCCCTGATCTTCTTTCTGAAGGGAACCGGCAGATCCGGAATTCTGCGCGGCTGTTTCGGAAAGATGCTTCTGATAAGCTTTCATGACAGTTTCCTGATCAATGATAAACTGCGCCTGCAGGGAAGCGGGAAGCTTTGCGGGATCCCGTTTGTCCATATCCGTATAGGCAAGCACATATTCTTCGTGCAGATAACTGTGCATGGCTGAGGCATAATCATGCAGGGCAAGGAACAATTGTTCTGTTTCCTCATCAAACAGGCCGGTCTCATACCAGAACTGGCCGTTCAGATGGGTGTGATACTGATCCAGTACGATATCGAAGGCTTCATCATATTTCTGCTCAGCAAGCAGTGAAATGATATTTTCGGTGCGGGTATGAAAGCCCTTTATATACTGTTCTTCCGCTTCCGCCCGGAACACGGCATATGTTTCATTGAAATCTGTCAGCGTCTTCTGATAATGTGTCTGCAGTTCAACCGGCAGGTCTTTGAAACGCTCGGGTTTATCAAGAAGCTGTTTTGCCTCATCGAGCCGGCCGTCTTCGATCATCTGCAGGAGTTCGGCATAGTTTTTGATTGAACGGTTATTCTTCGTGAATTCCACATATAAAGGATCATCGGTCTGATAGAGCTCGTTGAACGACCGGACGGCCTGATCATATTCACCGTCGAGAATCAGTCTGACGATCTGTTCCTTTTTGCCGGCGATTTCCATCTTCGTGATTTCCTGTGATCCAAGTCCGGCAGCCGGCTGTGCTTCTTCAGCTGTATGCGGCACAGAACAGGCCGCGATGAAAACAGCTGCGGTAAAGAGAATGAGCATTCTGTGCAGGATGCGTTTCATGAAAAGCCGGTGTTCCTTTCTTCAGATTATATTCTGATGGAATGAGGAGACAGAAAACACGCCAGATCACCGTCAGCTGCCGTTGCTGTACGGTTCATTCATTTTCCGAATCAGAAGGCGCTGATGATCTGCTGTTCCTTTATAATAAAATTATACAAAGCTAAGGATATGATATGAAATACAGACATACTTTATTTCTGATCGGCATGGCTGTTTCACTGGTCCTGAGTGTTTTTTCCATCGGCTGCCGCAAAGAAACATCTGATACCCCGGTATGGGAAGACAACGGGATTCCCGTCGTATATCTGACGATCGCGGAGGATGAGTTCGAAAAGGTCAATGAAAGCGAGAATCATGAATACCGCTCTGCCGGCGGCACCATCAGAATCACAGATGCAAACGGGGAAACCGACACCGGTGATCTGGAACTGGAATACCTGCGGGGCAGAGGACACGGCACCTGGTCAGCGGATAAGAAACCCTACAAATTCAAACTGAAAGAAAAAGCGGATCTTCTGGATATGGGGGAAAACAAGCACTGGGTGCTGCTTGCGAATATGATTGACCATACCAACATGAGAAATGAGATCGTGAATAATTTTTCGCGAGATATTGGCATGGAATACTCTATGAAGACAACCGATGTGGTGTTGGTGCTGAATGGCCAGTACGAGGGGCTGTACCAGCTGTGTGAGCATGTACGGATCGGGTCTTCCAGGGTGAACATATATGATTGGGAGGACTTGCCGGGCGATATTGCCAAAGCGATTACAAAGAAAAATAAAACCTTGGATAAGGATTCACTGGAAACAAAGATGGCAGAAGATTTTAGCTGGCTGACGACCGGTATTGTGAATTTCGGCGGTGTGGATTACAAAATCAGTGACTATTACAAGGATCCGATCCCGGAGTTTACCGGTGGCTTTTTGCTGGATATGGATTTTAGGAGCACTTATGACGCATATAAATATGTGTCTACCTTCCAGTCGTCCAATGGCATTCCGATGTTTTTCCGTTCGCCGGAATATGCAAAGACAAGTACAGCCATGTTAAACTACGCAAGGGATTATATCAATGCGTATGAGGCGGCGCTGAAGAGTGCAGATTTTACGGCGACCTATCAAAATGAAGCGGTGCATTATACGGATCTGTTTGATATGGACTCGCTGGTGCAGTACTGGTGGGTATGTGAATATACGAACAACTGGGATTCCATGAAGAATAGCACCTACCTTTATAAAAATTTAGAGGGCAAGGCAAAGATGGGACCTGCATGGGATTATGACTGGGCATTTGGAAATATTAATATGTACAGCATGACAGGACCGTTC
>CADBEA010000063.1 GCA_902793635.1 uncultured Erysipelotrichaceae bacterium
GGTCTGCTCTCATTAGCAGACCACTACCAGTTGGTACACAGTTATTGAATTTCGAACCGCCGTATACCGAACGGTACGTACGGTGGTGTGAGAGGTCGGAACTAAATAAAGGAGGAACCTTTACTTAGTTCCTCCTACTCGATTTTTAGTCTGGCTTATTCGATGTAGATGAATCCGTATAATGACTGTCCGTTGAGGTAATCACCGGATACCCAGCCTTCGTGGTAACCGCCGAGGTAGCCGCCTTCCTGAATATGGTAGGAACCATCCGGTCCGACGGCGTCGACATATGCGACGTGGTTGGAATAAACGCTGATTGCTCCAACTGCCGGTGTGCTGCCTGTCGCATAACCGGAACCGGCTGCGCTTGCCAGCCAGCTGCCTGCGTTGCCCCAGAAGCCCGGGAGTGCTACGCCGGTGTTCTGGTAAGCCAGCTGCCATGCGCTCCATGTACAGTTGGACCAGCCGCCGTAGTACGGGTTGCCGCTGCTGTCGCCGTGGATCGGTGCGCCGGAACCTTCGTTGTAGAATTCGTTCAGGCTCTGCTGCTGTGCTTCTTCGGCCTGACGTCTTGCTTCTTCTTCAGCTTCTTCAGCAGCGATACGTGCTGCTTCCTCTTCTTCGGCGATACGTCTTGCTTCTTCCTCTCTGGCCCGGATGACTTCTTCCGGTGTCTTGACTGTGACAGTCAGATCGGCGGAAGTTTTGTTTCCTTCCAGGTCAACGACGGTGTAGGTCACGACATAGTTGCCGTCTTCTGACATATTCGGCGAACCGGATACTTTCAGGGTCGGCAGGATGCCGGAGTCATCGTTGATATATGCGATGTAGGAAGATGCGTTCCATGCGTCACCGTTGTTGACGGTGATGTTCTTGGATTTCAGTTTCAGCTGCGGAGCACTGGACTTGATCATCTTGACGGTTGCGTCCTGGGTGAAGGAGTAGCCGATGCTCTTGTTTGTGTCATCTGTAGTGACCAGTGACACTTTTGCTGTAACTGTCTGAATGCCGGTAGATGTGCGGTCGAAGCCGGTAACATCCAGCGTACTTCTTTCAATGTCTATGTTGTCCAGAGATATGCTGTCATCTGTGGAAGCTCTCTCGAATATAATCTCTTTCTTTAATGTGCTCATCGGATTGGTATCCTGCATGGAGATTTCGATAAGTGGTAAATCAACGAGCGAGGTTGTTTCATCACTTGCCGATACCTGCAGTGCCGGAATCGTCGCCGCGAACATACCTGCAGCTGCCAGTCCGGTAAGAGCAATGCCAAACTTTCTGCGATTTCTTCTTTTATTCATCATGCCAATATTTTACAAAGTTATCCGGTCAGTTTTCAATCGTTTGAGGGCATTTCACATATTTATCCCAAATTGTGAGCGGTTTCTTGCCTTCTTTTTTATAATTCCTTTATTTATATATGGGTGAATGATGTGAACCGGGACACCAAATACAGATGAATCTGTTATACTTGAGAGCGTGAAAACAGTCATACAGAGAGTGCGTGAAGCAGCCGTGGTGATCGACGGTTCCGTGCACGGAAAAATAGATCAGGGATTCCTGCTGCTGGTCGGTATCCAGGATGCCGATGATGAGGCAACTGTCAGGAAAATGGCCGAGAAGATTTCCCGCCTGCGGGTTTTTGAAGATGAAGCCGGCAAGATGAATCTGTCGCTTGCCCAGGTCGGCGGCGCGGTCCTTTCCATTTCCCAGTTCACTTTATATGCGGACTGCCATAAGGGAAACAGACCGTCTTTTGACAAGGCCGGCAAGCCGGATCATGCCAGAAAGATGTATGCATATTTCAATGATGTGATGAGAGAACTCGGTCACCATGTGGAAGAAGGTGTTTTCGCCGCTGACATGAAAGTCAGTCTGTGCAACGACGGACCGGTGACGATCATCATGGATTCACAGGAACTGTTCGGTTAGAAGGGGGAACACATGACTCCGGAATATGAGCTGAATGATATTGTGGAAATGAAAAAAGAACATCCCTGTCATAAATCCAGATACTGGAAAGTGATCCGGATGGGTGCGGATATTAAAATCAAATGTCAGGGCTGCGGTGCGGTAGTCATGTTTCCGCGGCATGAGTTTGAACGCAAACTGAAGAAAGTAATAGAAAAAGCACAGTAAGAAGGGAAAGCGATATGGCATTAACAGCAGGTATCGTCGGTCTGCCGAACGTCGGCAAATCGACATTGTTCAACGCGATTACAAACAGCCAGGTTCTGGCTGAAAACTATCCGTTTGCGACCATCAGTCCGAATGTCGGAGTGGTGGAAGTGCCGGATGAGAGAATGGAAGAATTTGTCAAGTTCTACAATCCGAAAAAGACGATTTACACAACTTTTGAATTTACCGATATTGCCGGTCTGGTCAAAGGGGCTTCCAAAGGCGAAGGACTCGGCAACCAGTTTCTCGCCAACATCCGGGAAACGGATGCGATCGTTCATGTCGTCAGATGCTTTGACGACGACAATATCGAACATGTGGAAGGCAGCGTCGATCCGGTCCGTGACATCGAGGAAATCAATCTCGAACTGTGTCTGGCCGACCTGGACTCCATTGTCAGCCGTATCGGCAGGATCGCCAAGAAGGCTCAGACCAAGGACAAAGATGCAATGCGTGAAATGGACGTTCTGAGCCGCCTGAAGGATGCGCTGGAAGCAGGAAAGCCGGTGCGTCTGGTGGAACTGAACAAAGATGAGAAAGCTGCCATCCGCAGCCATGGTCTTCTGACCGCCAAGCCGGTGATCTATGTCGCAAATATGAGCGATGAGGAAATCGCCGATCCGGAAAGCAATTCCTACTATCAGAAAGTCCGTGATTTCGCAGCCGGTGAAGGCAGTGAGTGCATTGCCATCTGCGCCAAGATCGAAGAAGAACTGTCAGGCCTCGACAAAGAGGAAAAGAAAGCTTTTCTTGAAGACCTTGGCATCCGGCAGTCCGGTCTGGATCAGATCATCCAGGCGGCGTATCACCTGCTGGGCCTTAGAACATTCTTCACCGTCGGTGAACCGGAGTGCAGAGCCTGGACTTTCCGGGAAGGCATGAAGGCTCCCCAGTGTGCCGGCATCATCCATACGGATTTTGAAAAAGGTTTTATCAGAGCGGAAATCTACAGTTATGAAGACTTCATGGAGTACCATTCCGAAGCGGCTCTGAAGGAACACGGCAGGATCCGTCTGGAGGGCAAAGAGTACCTGATGAAGGACGGAGATATCGTTTTCTTCCGTTTCAATGTATAAAAAAATCACATCTTGAGTGATTAGTGTTAAAATGTATTCATAATTGACGGAGGTTTTTACTATGAAACTGATTCTGGCTATTGTATCGAATGATGATGCATCTGCTGTTACTTCAGCATTGACGAAAAACAATTTCTATATGACCAGACTTGCGACAACCGGCGGTTTCCTGCGGGCAGGCAATACAACGATCATTATCGGTACTGAAGATGAGCTCGTTGACAAGTGTATTGAAACAATCGGTTCCGAGGCTAAGAGACGTACGGAAATCGTTCCTTCCACAGCCAGCTATGATATCGGACGTTATGCGTCATTCCCGGTTGAAGTTCAGATCGGCGGCGCTACGATTTTCGTTCTCGATGTCGAACAGTTCAAGAAGTTATAATATATGAAACCTGTTCTCTTCCTGGAAGGGAACGGTTTTTTTGCGGAGAAATATGATCAGAAAAACAGAAGACGCCGACCGGGATGCCGTACTGGCTGTTTACGATGACGCGAAGCAGTATTTCAAGACGCATGGCATTCCGCAGTGGCAGAAGGGTACGCCTGATCTGAACACACTGCAGAATGATATGAACCGGGGCTACAGCTACGTTCTGGAAAAAGACGGCAGGATCATCGGCACCGCCTGTATCATTGAGGAAGCGGATCCTGATTATCAGATCATTACGGAAGGCAGCTGGCTGAACGAAGAACCGTATGTGGTGATCCACCGGATCGCGGTGCTGTCTTCCTGCAAGGGAAAAGGCCTGGCTTCCGAACTGCTTGCCTATGCGTATGAAATAGCGCGGGCGAGAGGCTGGGGCAATATCCGTATCGACACACATGAAGACAACCGTTCCATGCGCCAGCTGCTGGCGAAAAACGGTTTTGTACAGTGCGGAAACGTCAGGGTAGGCAAATTTAAAGAACCCCGTATCGCTTATCAGAAAACATTATGAAAAGACCGTGATCCAATGATCACGCTCTTTTTTTCTGATATGCCTCGGCAGCGTCAAGCAGCAGCGGCCGTCTGTTGCCAAGCTGATCCTCCATGACGAGATTCAGCAGATATTCCAGCACTTCGGCGATTTCCTTTCCCCGAAAGCCAAGAGCGGCAATATCGTTACCGCTGATGTCCATATCCTTCAGCTGCCAGCATTCATGCCGGCGGATCACCGCCTGATATTCCGCCAGAACGGCAGCGTCGTCCAGCTGCGGATCCAGAGCTTTGCGGAAGCTGACGTAGTCTTCAAACGGAACCTGCAGAAAACGCAACAGTTTGCGGACTGCCGTATGGCTGCTTACATCGGCCCGCCGGTACTGCAGAAGGTTGAGAACCTGTTTTTTCTCGTGGTTCGAGTATTTCAGTTCGTTCAGTGTTTTTTCGGCGTCCAGCGACGAACAGCAGGCCAGCAGCACAGCCATCCTGAGCAGCGGCTGATCGGTATTGTCGATGACCTGCAGGGTGCGCTCCCATTCCTCGTCGGTGATGTTTTTCCCCTCCGGCAGACAGGCGGTGAAAACCGCCCGGTAGGCTTTCATATAAGGCGCGCAGAGCGGTGCGGAAAAGAAGCCGTTCAGTTCTTCGCGGATCCGTTCCATGGAAACGAAACGGAGCAGGCTGATATTATTCAGCAGAGCCTTGCGGGTGCTGTCTTCAATCGTGAAATCGAGGCGGGCAGCGAAACGCAAGGCCCGCAGAATGCGCAGCGCGTCTTCGTTGAAGCGGCTGTCCGCGTCACCGATGCAGCGCAGGATCTTCCGTTTCAGATCCTTGACTCCGCCGAAGAAATCGAGAATGCCGTCGGCCGGGTTATAGCACAGGGCATTGACGGTGAAATCACGGCGGGCGCAGTCTTCTTCCACCGCCCGTGAAAAGGAAACTGTTTCCGGATGCCGGTGATCGGGATAGGCACTGTCGCGGCGGAACGTTGTGATTTCCAGCGGCTGTCCGTCAATGAGAACGGTAAGAGTGCCGTGCTTCAGACCGGTCTCGATCGTTTTGTAATCCCGGAATACCGCCTGCATTTCCTCAGGCAGTGCGCTGGTCGTCATATCGTAGTCATGAACCGGCTGACGCAGCAGAAAACTGCGTACGGCACCGCCGACGACATAGCATTCATAGCCGTTCTCTTCGAGCAGCTTCATTCCTTTGGAAACATAGTCAGGCAATTTCATTTTCATAATTATATTGTACTATAGGGAGACAGCAGTGATGTGGAAAACCGGAAGGCATTTTATGATACACTTTGGTTAAGAAAGAGGAAGTTTTATGAGAATCGGACAATCATCGGATATTCACCGCCTGGTCGAAGGCAGAAAGCTGATCCTCGGCGGCGTGGAAATTGCGTCAGATCTGGGTCTTCTCGGCCACAGTGACGCAGATGCGCTGACCCATGCGGTCGCGGAGGCGATCCTTGGTGCTCTGGCGCTCGGAGATCTCGGCAAATGGTTTCCGGATACCGATCCGAAATGGGAAGGAGCGGATTCCCAGGTCATTCTGCGGGCAGTTGCCGCAATGATGGATGAAAGAGGCTACCGGATCAGCAATGTCGACAGTCTGGTAATGATCGAAAAGCCGAAAATGGCCCCGCATATCGAGAAAATGCGTGCCAACTTCGCGGCTGCCCTGAACTGTGACATTGAGAGGATCAGCGTCAAGGCTACCCGCGGTGAAGGCCTTGGCTATGTCGGCCGCCGCGAGGGTGTTCTTGCCCAGGCTGTCGTCCTGCTGGAGGAAAAAGAATAAAATGTTTGCGAAAACAGATGAACTGAAAGTGCTCCGTGATCCGGTGCATGGTTATATACGTGTCGAACTGCAGGTGATCTGGGACTGTATCAACAGTGCCTGGTTTCAGCGTCTGCGCCGGATCCGTCAGTTGGGCGGTGCCAACATGGTCTACCACTGTGCTGAGCACACCCGCTTTGCCCATTCACTGGGTGTTTATGAAGTGGTCCGCCGGATGGTGAGTGAAGTGCCGGACATCGTCGCGGCGCTGAGTGAACGTGACAAAGTCGTTGTCATGGCAGCCGGCCTGCTGCATGATCTTGGCCATGGCCCCTACAGTCATGCGTTTGAAATGGTGACAAACACCTCGCATGAAGAATATACCTGCCGGATCATTGAAGAGGATACGGAAATCACCAGGATCCTGAACAATGCCGCGGAAGGTCTGGCGAAAGAAGTCGCGGATGTTATCCGCCACACTTCCGCCAATCCGCTGCTTTCCCAGATCGTCAGCAGCCAGCTGGATGCCGACCGAATGGATTATCTGCTCAGGGACGCCTATTTTACCGGCACCAAATACGGCGAATTTGACATGGAAAGAATACTCCGCACACTGCGCATTCAGGACGGCCGTCAGCTGGTCGTCAAACAGAGCGGCGTTTATGCGGTGGAAAACTATATCATGTCCAGATATCACATGTACTGGCAGGTCTATTACCATCCCACGGCCCGCAGTTTTGAGTGTGTCATGAACGCCCTGTTCAGAAGGATGAAAGAACTGTACAGCCCGGCCAACGAAGAGGAACTGATCGATGTCTTCCGGCCGCTGATCAAAAACCGGCCGCTGACCCTGGATGAGTATTTCCGTCTGGATGAATCATCATGCGGTTATGCGTTTGACGTGCTGGCCGGCAGTCCGGATGCGATCATCAGTGACATGGCGGGAAGGATCCGTGACCGGCGGCTGTTCGTATACGCTGACAGCACACCGGAAATGATCGGCAGGGTCAGGGAAAAACTGGCTGCCCGCGGACTCAGTGAGGAATACTATCTGGGTCATGATTCCGTCCGCCAGAATCCGTATGTGCCGTATACCGGCCAGCAGGACGGATCGATCTGGGTGCGTATGAAGGACGGCTCGGTCAGCGAACTTTCCAACGCGTCCAATATCGTTTACAGCCTGACACACGGCCCGACAAATGATGACAACAAAATCTTTTTCCCGCGGGAACTTGCCGGTCTGGATTGACAGATAACGCAAATGGATTATGATTCAGGATATGAAAGTCAGTGTCCGCATGATCCGCCGCGATATGCTTACCGGGGAAGAAGAGGTCCTTCTTGAGACAGAGGGACTGCTGAACGGAAACAGACTGCTTTACAGGGAAAGTGACACCGCCCGGCAGTCTGTTATTTTTGACGAGCAGATCATTCTACAAAGGCATGCGGACGTCAGCAGCAAGACGGTGCTGACGTATGGAAAAGAGGGTACAAGCACGGTTATTTCCGAGTACGGAACCATGGAACTGAAGACTCGTCTCTTGGCTTCGCACAAGAGTCTGCAGGAGTGGTCGGTGCTCTATCAGGTGGTCTCCGGGAGTGAAATTGTGCTGCATCAGGAACTTGTCTGGCAGATATCAATGAGAAATTGAATGATATCTGTTGACTTTGCATGAAGAGTGCACTATCATTCCGATTACGAGTTACTTTCGAAAAAAAGGTAATTAAAGGAGAGAGTTTGAATGAGTTACAATCAGACCATGACCGATGTTGCATACAGCTGTCTTTCAAAACGTAAGAGAGAAATCGAATTTGCAAAGCTATGGGCGGAGGTCTCCAAGACCATGAAAATTCCTGAGGAGAAACTGAAGCGGAAAAAGAGTCAGTTCTATTCTGAGCTGATGCTCGACAATCGTTTCGCATCTCTGGAAAACAATAAATGGGATCTCAGAAACAGACGCAAATATGATGAGGTACATGTAAACACAAGTGAGATTGAAATCGACGATGAGGAGAACGAAGAACTGCTCGATGACAGCGGTCTGGACATCCCCAGCGGCGATGATGCATACTGATAATTTCGATGTTTCAAAAAGCGCAGAAATGCGCTTTTTCATTAACAAAGCGCTTTTCATTAAGAGTAAAAAGGAATATGATTAAAGTACCTAAAAACAAGGAGGAAAATAATTTTATGGTTTTAGTTTCTGCTAAGGAAATGATTGAAAAGGCCCATGAGGGTCATTATGCGATTCCTGCATTTAACACAAACAATCTGGAATGGACAAAGTGCATTTTAACAGCTTGCGAACAGGCTAAATCTCCTGTTATTATTCAGGCTTCCGAAGGCGCTGCCAAGTATATGGGCGGCTACAAGATGGTTGTTGACATGGTTGCTGACCTGCACGACTCCATGCAGATCACTGTACCGGTTGCTCTGCATCTCGACCACGGCACATACGAAGGTGCCAAGGCCTGCATCGAAGCCGGATTCACATCCGTTATGTTCGACGGCTCTCACTTCGATTTCGATGAGAACGTTGAAAAGTCCAAGGAAATCATCATGCTCGCTCACTCCAAGGGCGTATCTGTAGAGTGCGAAGTCGGCGGCATCGGCGGCACAGAAGACGGCGTTACATCCAACGGCGAACTGGCTGATCCGAAAGAATGCGCAGACATTGCTGCTCTGGGCGTTGACTTCCTGGCTGCCGGCATCGGCAACATCCACGGCAAGTATCCGGAAAACTGGGCTGGTCTGAACTTTGACCGTCTGAACGAAATCAACGAAGCAGTCAACGGCAAACCGCTGGTTCTGCACGGCGGCTCCGGCATTCCGTTCGATCAGACAAGCAAGGCTATCACAATGGGCGTTTCCAAGATCAATGTAAACACTGAATTACAGCTGGTCTTCGCTGATGCTACAAGAAAGTACATCGAAGCAGGCAAGGATCTGGAAGGCAAGGGCTATGACCCGCGTAAACTGCTGAAGCCGGGCTGCGATGCAATCGTTGCCAAGGCAGTTGAACTCTGCGAAGCATTCGGTTCCGCAGGCAAAGCTTAATTCATCATTTCCAAAGCGAAGAAGAACTCATGCAAATGAGTTCTTTTTTGTTTTGGGAGCAATTTCACAAAGTGTCCGGAAGAATTGGCGGTCCGTTAATTAACACATAAATTTCACATAAATTTGAGTTGTAATTTGCAGTGGTTTTCCCATCAAAAAACGGTATATCAGCCACATTGGCGAAAAATCATTATGTTTTGAAAAAAAAGTGTCATTTTTTGATAAAAAGAAGACGGATTCGCGAAAAATTTTTGCCATATTGTGTGATTATGATTGCAAACGGTTTCGAGGATGAGTAAACTCATATGTGAAAGGGGAGTTTTCAATTATGAATGAAGGTTTTATGAATGGCCTTCTTGCCTTCGCAGGCAAGATGCAGTCCAACAAAATCCTGTCCGCTATTAAGGACGCATTTGTTGACAACATGCCAGTCGTCA
>CADBEA010000064.1 GCA_902793635.1 uncultured Erysipelotrichaceae bacterium
GTTCGTGCTGACAATACAAATGTAGCGCCGTATACGAGAACCGTACGTACGGTGCAACGGGAGGGACGGGAGCTAAAGCTCCCTCTCTACCCTATTATTACTTCTTGAGTCTTGATTCGAGGTCTTCGATGTCTTTCTGCAGGCTCTCGATCATTTCTTTCTTTTCTTCGGCGCGACGCTGGTAGGAACGGATGGTGTCGAAGTTTTCCGTTTCATATTCCTTGATCTGGAGTTCTTCGATCTCGTTCTTCAGATTTCTGATCGTTTCGTTCTTGCGGTCAATGATCTCACGGAAGCGGCGGTTGTTGTCTTCCCGTTTGGCATCCCAGAACTCGTTCTTGGCAGCCTTGAATTCTTCCCAGAGACGGTCATTGTTTTCCTTGCCGGCAAAGCCGATGGCTTTCCAGGCAACGTCCAGCTCCTTCATCTTCTCGGTGATTTCCTTCGAGAAGTTCTTGCTGGCGGCATATTCTTTCGCCTTTTCGATCAGTTCGTTCTTCTTGGCGACAGCGTCCTTGATTTCGGCGTTGCGCTGATTGAAGAATTCTTTTCTCTGAGCGAAGAATTCCTTGCGGATGCTGTTGAACTGTTCCCACAGACTATCGTCTGTTTCACGGCCGGCTCTACCGGCTGCTTTCCACTGGTCCATCAGTTCATTCATCTTATCGCCGGCAGCTTTCCAGTTCTTGACGTTGGCTGCTGCTTCTTTTGCTTCGGCGATCAGCTTTTCCTTGGCTTCGGTGGCTGCCGCGTGGGCTTCGTCCAGGTGGGCAAAGTAGTTCTTTCTGTTTTCGTCGAACGCTTTTTCAAACGATCTGAACTGTTCCCACAGATCATCGTTTGTCTTGCCGGCGTAGCCGAGTTCCTTCCAGTCGTCACGCAGATCGCGGAAGGCCTGCTGAACGGATTTCCAGCTGGTGGAAACGGAGAGTTCCTTCGCTTCCTCGACGATCTTTTCTTTCTGTTCCTTGTTGTAAAGAATCTTGGAAATGCTGTTTTCGAAACGGCTCAGGGCACGCTCCAGTCTTTCCTTGTACTCTTCTTCCTTGGCGGTCTTCCAGTCGGTCATTTCAGCGAGCTTTGCCTTTACGCTGTTGATGACTTCCTGAGCGTCTTCGTCAGCGTTCTTGCTGGCTTCTTCCGCTTCACGGACCAGGTCATATTTCGTCTTGAGATCGTCTTCCATACCCTGCAGGGCATTTTCTTTCAGATCTGTGCCGAATTCAAGCTGGCCGCCGTCACAGGCCGGATGCTGCCAAGAAAACATCGTATATTCACCGTTTGATTCGATGCCGTACCATCTACCGCAGCCGTCAACGCCGACTTCACGCGGAGCGACAGGATTTCCGTTTTCGTCCTGCGCGCCATAGAGCACTTCAACGGTCTTGCAGCCGAGTGACTTGTGCTCCTTAATGGTAATTCTTGAATACTTCTCATCAAATCCAGGTAATGTCTGCCAATCCATATTAAACTCCTATCCCATAAACGAATGTGTTAAACATATATATTATAATCGAAAACAATTGTAATAATACACGAATTCAAAAAAGAAATTATGCAAACCGGTTTAGCGAACGATGATGCCGGCGCTGTACAGAAAAAGGAAAACGGAAATCGTATATAATAATAAATTAAGAAAGGCGGAAGTATATGCAGCAGATCAGATGTCCGCACTGCGGCGAAGTATTTACCATTGATGAATCAAACTATAATTCCATAGTCAAACAGATCCGTGATCATGAATTCGCGGAAGAACTGCGGAACCGTGAGAACGAGATCCGTGAACATATGGAAGCTGAGATCCGTCTGATTCGTACGCAGTCGGAATATCAGTACAAAGAAAAACTGAATGAAAGAGACAAGGAACTGGACGATCTGAAAAACCAGCTGAAGATCGCTCAGAACAAGACGGACAGTGCCGTGCGGGAAACAGCGGCGCTGAAGGAAAAGGAAGCGGCCGATACGGTGGCGGATCTGAAGAGTCAGATCGCTGTCCTGCATCAGAATATCGATGCCAAGGAAACCGAAAAACAGCTGGCAGTCGAACAGGCGATTGCCCGCATCAGAGAAAACAAGGATGACGAGATCCGCGGCTATCTGGTCCAGATCGATACTCTGAAGTCGGAAGCGGTTCTCAAGGAACAGTCCATGCAGGCGAGCTACAACGAAATGGTGGCGGCCAAGGACAAGGAAATCGCCTCCCAGCAGGAACTGGTGAAGCAGTACAAGGACTTCAAGGCCAGACAGTCCACCAAGATGGTCGGTGAATCACTCGAACAGCATTGTGCCTATGAATTCAACCGGCTCAGGATGGGCATGTTTCCAAGAGCCTATTTTGAAAAGGACAACGATGCCCGCACCGGCTCGAAAGGCGACTTCATCTTCCGTGACTATGACGAAGACAAAACCGAGATCATCTCGATCATGTTTGAGATGAAGAATGAAAACGAAACGACCGCGACCAAGCACAAGAACGAAGACTTCCTGAAGGAACTGGACAAGGACAGAAGGGAAAAGAATTGTGAATACGCGGTGCTCGTGTCACTGCTGGAAGCGGACAGCGACCTGTACAACGAAGGCATTGTCGACGTATCATACCGCTATCCGAAGATGTATGTGGTACGGCCGCAGTTCTTCATTCCGATCATTACCATCCTGCGCAACGCGGCGCTGAATTCACTTGGCTACAAAAAGCAGCTGATGATTGAGCGGAACAACAACCTGGACGTTACCCATTTTGAAGAAAACATGAATGCCT
The DNA here is from genome assembly GCA_902793635.1 of uncultured Erysipelotrichaceae bacterium. GTDB lineage: Bacteria > Bacillota_I > Bacilli_A > Erysipelotrichales > Erysipelotrichaceae > Bulleidia. Next base: position 2,759 of record CADBEA010000064.1, read on the forward strand.
TCAAGACTGCCTTCGGCCGTAACTACGAACTGGCTTCCCGGAAGTTCCAGAAAGCTATCGAGGAAATCGACAAGACGATCGCCCATCTGCAGAAGACGAAGGAAGAACTGCTGTCGAGTGAAAACAACCTGCGGCTGGCCAACAACAAGGCGCAGGAGCTGACCATCAAGAAACTGACAAAAGACGCGCCGTCGGTTGCCGAACGGTTTGAAGAACTGAAAAAGGAACAGTAGAAAAGAGAGGATGTGCACTGTTATGAATATGAAAGAAATGCAGAGAAAATATGCCTACACACTGGCTCGTGTCGGACTGAATGTACAGAAAGGCCAGCCGGTGCTTGTTGAAGCATGTGTTGAAGGAGCTTACTTCACACCAATCTTCGCGGAAGAATGCTACAAGCTCGGAGCTTCCAATGTCATCATTCACTATCTCGACGAAGCCAATCTGAAAGTGGCGGCGCAGTACCGCAGCGATGAAGATGTCCGCAGAGTCGAAGACTGGGAAGTGATGCAGAATCAGAAGTATCTTGATGAAGGTGCCTGCTTTGTCCGTCTGGAAGGTGTTAATCCGGCCTTGATGGCTGACGTTCCGGAAGCCCAGGCCAATGCTGTATTCGTCCATATCGACGCGGTCCGCAACATCATGCGCAAGGCTTCAAGAGAGAAGCATTGCCAGTGGCTGATTGCCATGATTCCGACAAAGGAGTGGGCGGATACGATCATGACTGACATTTCCGAAGAAGAACGCTTCGATGAATTATGGAAGCTGCTTCTCAAGCTCTGCTATATCGATGAAGAGAACGATGTCGTAAAGACATGGGAAAAGAAGAATCAGCGCAAGCAGGCGAAAGGTGAAGTGATCGACAGCTATCATTTCACGAAGCTGCACTATACAGCATCCAACGGCACCGACCTGACAGTGGAACTGACACCGGATTCGAAATTCTGCTTCAAGCCGAAAGACATCATGCCGAATTACATTCCTCATAACGCCAATATTCCGACCGAGGAAATCTGCACGACACCGGAGAAATTTGGAACCGAGGGTGTTGTCTATGCCTCCAGACCTCTGGTCCTCGGCGGCAAGAGTATCGAGAACTTCGGCTTCCGCTTCGAAAAAGGAAAAGTCGTCGAAGTCATTGCCAAGGAAGGCAAGGAAATGCTGGAAGCGCTCGTTCAGATGGACGAAAACGCCGGCTATCTCGGTGAGTGCGCGCTGGTCGAATACCATTCACCGATCTCGATGAGCGGCCGGGTATTCTACACGACACTGATCGACGAGAACGCATCCTGTCATCTCGCCCTCGGACGCGGTCTGAGCAGAAAACAGCCGGACGATCCGAAATATACTTTCAATGATTCGATGATCCACATTGACTTCATGATCGGCACCGAAGATATGCATATTACCGGCACGACCGATGAAGGAAAAGAAGTAGTCATCTTTGACAAAGGCGACTTTGCCATCTGATGCATATACCGCGGGAAACCGCGGTTTTGTTTTTATGTTAGAATGAGTGAGTGAGAAAGGACTAACTCATGATAGACAGACGTTTGTTTTCCCTTCTGCAGGAAGGAAAAAAGTATATATATCTGAATGTGCTGGCCCAGTGGATCTCCCTGGCGGCTGGCATCGTCATGATGTATGCGATCGCCTTGACACTGGATGCTTTGTACAGCGGCATTTCGGGCGGTCTGCTGGGTGTTTTCGCCCTGATGGCGGCGACCGGTGCCATGTTTGTCAGATACATGTGTGCCCGGGCGTCCTCCCGCTGCAGTTTTCTGTCTTCCCGGACAGTGAAGAAGGTGCTGCGCGAAAAGATCTATCGCAAACTGGTATCGCTGGGCAGAAAGCAGGGCGAAGAGATCCGCACGGCTGAGCTGGTGCAGACTGCCGTGGAAGGCGTGGGTCAGCTGGAAACATATTACGGTGCGTATCTGCCGCAGTTTTTCTACGCCATGCTGGCACCGCTGACATTGTTTGCGGTATTGTGCTTTGTCAGCTGGAAGGCAGCTCTGGTATTGCTGATATGTGTGCCGCTGATTCCCGTTTCCATCATCGTCGTACAGCGCTGGGCGAAAAAACTGCTGGGCGGTTACTGGGATCAGTACACCGGTCTGGGTGATTCGTTTCTGGAAAACCTGCAGGGTCTGACCACTCTGAAGATCTATCAGGCTGACGAAGACAGAAACAGAAAGATGAATGAAGAAGCTGAGAAATTCCGCGCTGCCACCATGCGGGTGCTGATCATGCAGCTGAATTCCATTTCCGTCATGGACCTGACCGCTTATGGCGGAGCGGCTGTCGGCATCATCGTCGCTCTGCTGGAACTGAAAAGCCATGCCATTACCCTGTACGCATGTTTGATGATCATTCTGCTTTCGGCGGAATTCTTTCTGCCGATGCGGCAGCTGGGAAGCTACTTCCACATCGCCATGAACGGCATGGCGGCAGCTGATAAGATCTTCGCTTTCCTGGCAAGGGAAGAGGGTGAGGAAGGCACGGAAACAGAACCGGAGAACCATGCATTCGCTTTTACAGATCTGTCCTTTGCCTATGATCAGGACCGTACGATCCTGAAAGGACTCAGCGGCGTGGTGGCGGAGCGCAGTCTGTGTGCCATCGTCGGCGAAAGCGGCTGCGGCAAATCTACACTGGCCAAGATCCTCTGCGGGGAACTGAAACACTATAACGGCAGTGCTGTCTATGGCGGCCATGAACTGCGGGCATACCAGAGTGACAGCCTGTATGAAAATATTACCTACGTCAGCGACCATGCCTATCTGTATAAAGGTACGGTGCGGGACAACCTGCTGATGGGAAATCATAACGCAGACGATGAAATGCTGTGGGAAGTGCTGAGAAAAGTCCGGCTGGATGCTTTTCTGCAGGCCCAGGACGGTCTTGATACAGAACTGAATGAAGCGGCTGGCAATCTGTCCGGCGGCCAGAAACAGCGTCTCGCACTCGGCCGGGCATTGCTGCACGATACACCGGTGTTCATCTTTGATGAAGCGACGTCCAATATCGATGCGGAAAGCGAAGCTGTCATCATGGACAATATCCGTGCTCTGAAGAATCAGAAGACGATCATTCTGATTTCTCACCGGCTGATGAATGTCCGTGACGCCGATCAGATCTTCGTCATGGAACAGGGCATGCTCAAAGAATGCGGCCGACATGAAGAACTCCTGAAACAGGACGGTCTGTATGCCCGTATATGGAAAGGCCAGATGGCTTTGGAAAACTACGGAAAGGACGGTGAAAACGCATGAAACGTTCAGCCGGAAAAGTCATGGCCAGACTGGTAGGTCTTGTCAGACCGCTGGCCGGATATATGACAGCCTCGGTTGTCATGGGCACCGTCGGTTACCTCTGCGCCACCCTGATCACTGTGTTCAGCGGCTATGCCGTGCTCAGTGTGATCGGTCACCGCCGCGATCTGTCTTTATTGCTGTTATGCATCGGCATGGTACTCTGTGCTGTATTCAGGGCGATCCTGAAATATGGTGAACAGGGCTGCAATCACTATATTGCCTTCCGTCTGCTGGCTTTGATCCGTGATCGGATTTTTCAGGTCATGCGGAAGCTGGCACCGGCGAAAATGGAAGGGAAGGACAAGGGTGATCTGATTTCTCTGATCACATCTGATGTCGAACTGCTGGAGGTATTCTATGCTCATACCATTTCACCCATCTGCATCGCCGTCGTCTATACGCTGATCATGCTGGTAATGATCGGCAGATATCATTTCCTGCTGGCTTTGCTGGCGCTGTCCAGTTATCTGGTAATCGGTGTCGCTTTACCGCTTTTGACCAATTCACAAAGCGGGGATATCGGTATGGAAGTGCGGGAAAATGCCGGCCGTCTTGCGGCAGTGGTGCTGGATAATATCCGCGGTCTTTCCGAATCACTCCGCTATCAGGATACGGAACGGCGTCTGCAGGTCATGCATGAGGAGACAGACCAGCTGCTCGATGCCCAGGAAGAAGAAAAGTATCTGGCCGGCCGCAGTATGGCGATATCCGGCTTGCTGATCAATCTCTTCGATATCATGATGATCGTTGCCGCCATCGTTCTTTACTGGCAGGGACAGCTGAACTTCGAAGGTGTGCTGATTCCGGTATTGACCTTTATGAGTTCCTTCGGACCGGTCAGTGCGCTTGCCGCTCTTGGCAGTACATTGCAGAATACGATCGCCGCCGGCAACCGGGTGCTTGATATTCTGGATGAAGAACCGATCATCAATGAGATCAGCGGCCAGCCTGCATGTGCTGCCGGTGATCTGAAGGCCGAACATGTTTCCTTTGCCTATCCGGATGGGGAAATGGTGCTCAATGATGTATCCATGCGGATCCCTTACGGAAAGATCATTGGTATCAGCGGACCTTCCGGCAGCGGCAAATCCACGCTTCTGAAACTGCTGATGCGCTTCTGGAAACCGCAGGCCGGCCGCATCACGATCGGGGAAAAGGACCTGGAGGAAATCAACACAGCTGATCTGCGGGCCATGGAAAGCTACATGACCCAGGATACCTGGCTGTTCCATGATACGATCCGCAACAATCTGCTGATCGCAAAACCTTCCGCATCCGAAGAAGAACTGCAGGAGGCCTGCCGCAAAGCAGCCATCCATGACTTCATCATGGCATTGCCTGAAGGTTATGACACGATGATCGGTGAACTGGGTGACACTCTCTCGGGCGGGGAAAAACAGCGGCTTGGTCTGGCCCGCGCTTTCCTGCATCAGAGCGATGTGATCCTGCTGGACGAACCTACCAGCAATCTCGACAGCCTGAACGAAGGCATGATCCTGAAGGCATTGAAAGAAGGCACGGACCGGCAGACTGTCGTTCTGGTGTCGCATCGTCCTTCCGCTTTGCGCATCTGTGAAGAAGTGTATGCCATGGATGAGGAAAGAGCGTCATGAGTGAACTGGGGAAACTGCTGACGGTGTATCTCGTCTTCATGAACATTGCCTCCTTCGTCATGTACGGAATGGATAAATACAAGGCGAAGAAACAGGCCTGGCGTATTCCGGAAAATGCTCTGCTGATGAGTGCCGTATGCGGCGGAGCTTATGGGGCATATCTTGGCATGAATTTCTTTCACCACAAGACAAAACATGTCTACTTCCGCGTCATCAATCTGGCAGGTGTGATCATCTGGACAGGATTGCTGATATGGATGTTATTCAGCCGTATCTGAAAAGATACGGTTTTTCTTCGCTCATTAAACGAAAAAGCAGTATGATACATGTGGATTAGTTATAACTAACAATGTAGGAGGCAGACATGTCCGTACAATATGAAATACTGAAAAAACTGGTAAAACTGTCCGGTATGAAAACCAGAGGGACAATGAGTGCGGCGGAAATTGTCGCTTTGAAAAAGAAAGAAAACGCGAAAAACCGGATCCCGGCAATTCATGATGAGGAAATTGAAACGGTTCGCACCGATGTGATGGGCTTTCTGGTTCTGAAAATGATGCATCGTGCAAAGAAAGACAAAGCATGTCTGTTTATTATCGGCGGCGGTATGGTCTCTGAACCAAAGCCGGCATCGATCCGAAAAGCACTGCGTTTCGCGAAGGAAACGGAAATGGATCTGTATATTCCGTATTATCCGCTCTGTACGGAGTATCCCGTCAGTAAGGCTTATGAAATGATCCTGGCCTGTTATCAGACAATGCTGAAGGATTATCAGGCGGAAAACATTTCGGTTCTGGGTACATCGTCCGGCGGCAATCTGGCGCTCGGCATGATCGCGTATATGAACGCGGAAAAGATAAAGCTGCCGCGGCCCGCTTATATCATGGCTCTTTCACCCGGTACGTGCCCCTGCACGGAAGAAGAAATCAGACGGATGAATGAGCTGGACCGGAAGGATGTCATCATATCCGCGGAATATATGCTGACAGCGGAAGAAGTCATGCGGCACGGCACGGAAGTTCCGGATTATATGATTAATTTACAAAAGGGCGATTTTACCGACTGTCCGAAAACGACCTTGATCTACGGCAGCGATGAAGTGCTGTATGCAATCGCGCCTTCACTGGAAGAAGCGATGAAGAAATACCATGTCGATTATGAAATGATCGTCGGTGAAGGCCTGTATCACTGCTATCCGGTCTTTCCGGTCTGCCCGGAAGGAAAGGCAGGCTGGCGGATGATGGTCCGGCTGATGCGGGAAAACATGCACATATGAAAAAACGCCATTCGTAAGAATGACGTTTCTGCTGTGTGCCGGGCATGGCACATATCTCGGAGGTTGAAAAGTACCTCTAGCCAAGGGTGGTAACCCCTAAGGCTTAGCCAAACTCAAGGGTGTCTGCTGCGTCCGAGGGTCACGAATCTCAACTGAGGCCGGTCACATGGATAAGCGTGCAACTCAACGTAAAATCCGAATAGTTACTGAATGTGACAGGTAAATGAGGCGGATAGATGACAGGAAAGAGATGTGTCTTACCCCGGGAGGTCTCACCAACGAAGGAAATGAGGTGGAGAACGCCACGCAGTGGAGAGCGTAGTAACAACGAATGGTGAGAAGTCAGCCGAAGCCATAGTAGGCGGAAACGCTGAAGGGCTGAACGAAATTCAGTTTATGAGTTTCACAAATTGTACGAAGGTTTCTCAGAACAGTCTGTGACCATGAAAACAAATGGATAAGACTGGAAACCTGACAAGCGAAGGAAAGGAGAAAACAAACATGACATCGAAGCTGATGGAGGAAATCCTAAGTAAAGAGAACCTTGAGAAAGCAAGAAAAGCAGTGATTGCGAACAAAGGATCTGCAGGTGTTGACCGAATGACAGTCAATGAACTTACTGCATTCATTGAAGAGCACGGTGAAGAAATCACAGAGCGAATCAGAATGCGGAAGTACAAACCGTTGCCGGTCAGACGGGTGCAGATACCGAAGCCGGATAGAACCAAAAGAAATCTTGGCATACCGAGCGTAAAAGACAGATGGCTCCAACAGGCGGTGTACCAGGTACTGAATCCGATTTTTGAGGAAGTGTTCTCAGACAGCAGTTACGGATTCAGACCGGGACGCAAATGCGAAGACGCAATCACAAAAGCGCTTGAGTTCATGAATGACGGATATGACTGGCTGGTCGACATGGACCTATCCAAATTCTTCGACAACGTCAATCAGGACATCCTCATGATACTCGTGCACAAGGTGGTCAAAGACCCAGATACAGAGTCACTTATACGGAGATTCCTGCAGAGTGGAGTACTGGTAGAAGGAACATTTGAAGAAACGAGAATCGGAACACCGCAGGGAGGAAACCTCAGTCCGTTGCTTGCCAATATTTATCTGAACGAATTCGATAAAGAACTGGAAAGCAGGGGATTACGGTTCACAAGATACGCGGATGATTGTGTCATCTACGTAAAGAGTGAAGCTGCAGCCAACCGAGTGATGAAATCTGTCACAAGATGGCTTGAGGAAAAACTTCGTGTGCAGGTCAATGT
>CADBEA010000065.1 GCA_902793635.1 uncultured Erysipelotrichaceae bacterium
CTAAATTCGCCACGCGTGGTGAAATATCGCGATGTAATGTCCAAAAAACTCAGTAAATAAGCGATTCGTCACCAACGCAGTGCAAATTAGGACTTTTATTTAATTATTCAGCAGGGTAGTTCCATACCTTTTACTGACGAGGGGATTTTGATATAATGTTTTAGGTTTAAGGAGAAATCAATGTTTTTAAAGCGCATAGAAATGCAGGGATTCAAGTCTTTTGCAGATCGAACAGTCATTTCATTTGAGCATCCGATCACCGGTGTCGTCGGTCCGAACGGGTGCGGCAAATCGAATATAGCAGACGCCGTCAGGTGGGTTCTCGGTGAACAGAGCGCCAAGAGCATGCGCGGTGAAAAGATGAATGACGTTATCTTTGCCGGCAGTGAAGACCGCCGCAAAGTGAATATGGCTGAAGTCACGCTTGTTTTTGACAATGCCAATCATGTCCTCAACGATGAAAGAGATGAACTGGAAGTGACGAGAAGGCTTTACCGTGATTCCGGTGATGCCGAATATCTGATCAACCGCAATAACGTACGTCTCCGCGATGTCGTCGAACTGTTTCTGGATACCGGTCTGGGCCGTGATTCGCTGAGTATCATTTCTCAGGGCAACGTCGTCTCTTTCGCGGAAGCCAAACCGCATGACCGCCGCGGCATCTTTGAAGAAGCAGCCGGGGTAGCCAAGTACAAGAAGAGAAAACTGGAATCATTATCCAAACTGGAGCGTACCGCCGCCAATCTGGAACGTTCCCAGGACATTCTCGCCGAACTGGAAAAGCAGGTCTCACCGCTGAAGCGGCAGGCCCATAAAGCGGAAATCTACCGGGAAAAGAAAAAACGTCTGGAGGAAATCGAGATCTCGGTTCTCGTTCAGGATATCGAACAGATCCAGAGTGAAATCGAATCTGCCAAAAAGACACTGTTTGATATTGAAACAAATACCACAATGTATAACACCAGCATCCAGATCAGTGAAACACGGATCCAGGAGAACCGCCGCACGGTGCAGAAACTGGATCAGGAGATCAGCCTTCTGCAGGATGAACTGATGCGCAATATCAGTGACGTCCAGGCTCTTGAAGCCAGAAGAACCGAGCTGGATGAAAGAAGAAAATATATTGTCGAAACCGGCACAAACGAACAGAAGGCGAAGGAACTTCGTGACCTTCTGGACGAAGCCAGGATCGAATACGAAGACCGTAAGGAACGTCTGGATACCTTGAACAGGGAAATCAGACTGTTTGCCGAAAAACTGAATCTTGCAGCCCAGGAAATCGTCGACAGATCTTCGGCTCTTGAGCAGTCAAATGCCCGTCTGCGCAATCTGGAGAACCGCAAGAACGTGCTCGATCAGCTGATGCGCAATCCGTTCAACAACCAGGCCGGTATCCGTTCCATTATGGACAATCGGCATGCCCTGAACGGCATTCTCGGTGTCGTTGGCCAGGTTCTGCAGGTCGAAGCAGGCTATGAAGAAGCGATCTCGACGGCACTTGGCGGAGCGATGAACAACATCGTCACATCCGATGAACAGGCAGCCCGTGATGCCATCCGCTTCCTGAAGAGGAATCTTTCCGGCCGTGCCACGTTCCTGCCGATCAACGTCTGTCAGCCCCGTTATGTCAGCCGTGAGAATCTGATCATCTGTGAGAATACCAAAGGCTATCTCGGAATCGCCTCTGATTTTGTCAGCAATGATCCGAAATTCGATCCGGTCGTTGCCAGTCTTCTGCAGAACGTTCTCGTCGTTGAAAGCATGGAAGCCGGAAATGAACTGTCTGCTCTGACAAGACGCAGCTACAAGATTGTCACACTGGACGGCGAAGTCATTCACCGCGGCGGTTCCATGACCGGCGGTAAGACAAAGCACGATACCAATATCGTTACCATGAAGAAAGAAGCGGAAGAACTGGCTGTATCTCTGGATGCGGAAAGAGCCCGCTATGAAATGGCCCGCAAGGCATATGACAAAGCTACCGGTAACCGTGAAGATGCGGCCCGCAGTCTGCAGGAAAAGCGTTTCGCGGCAGCTGCCCTCGAACCGATCGTCGATGCCAAACAGGCAAAATATGAAAAACTGCAGAACGATTATTCGCTGCTGCAGCCGCAGGAGGGGACTGAAGAAACAGATTCCCACGTTGATGAACTGGTCGTCCGTCTGAATACCGCGTATTCACGCCGTGATGAAATCACCAACGACATCAAGGCAAAGCGTGACCTGCGCATGCAGATCAATCAGGATGCGGACCGCAAAGATGCACAGCTGAAACAGATTCGCAAGGAACTGCAGACAGCTGAAGCCGCTGCCAATGCGATCCGGATCGATCAGGGCCGTCTGGAAACCAGAATGGAAAACAATCTGGAAAGACTGGCAAGCGAATATCAGCTGACCTTTGAATTCGCCCGCACCCGTGCTTCCGAAACACCGGTCGACAATGCCCGCGAGGAAGTAGCCCAGCTGCGTTCCGATATCGAACGTCTCGGCAACGTCAATATGAATGCGCTGGAAGAATACAACGAGGTCAACGAACGCTACGAAACGATGAAGCAGCAGATTGAAGAGCTGACCCTGAGCCGTGACAAGATCCTGGCCGCCATCGATGAGATGGACACGGTCATGAAAAAGCAATTCAAGGAAATGTTCGACAAGATCAACGTGCAGTTCAATGATATCTTCCGGAATCTGTACGGCGGCGGCAAAGCCCGTCTGATCCTGCAGGAACCGGATGATCTGCTCAACACCGGCATTGATATCGACGCTCAGCCGCCGGGCAAAGCCGTTCAGAACAACATGCTGTTCTCGGGCGGTGAAAAATCATTGATCGCGTTATGTGTCCTGTTTGCGATCCTGAAGGTGAAACCGGTGCCGCTGGTTATCCTGGACGAGGTGGAAGCGGCACTTGATCCGGGCAACGTCGAACGTTTTGCCCAGTATCTGCATAACTATACCGACCGCACCCAGTTCATCGTTGTGACCCACCGTCCCGGCACGATGGAGAACACCGATGTACTCTATGGTGTCACGATGCAGCATCAGGGTGTATCCCAGATGCTGAAAGTACAGCTGCGTGAAGCCATCAACATGGCTGAACCGGCTCTGGAGGCCGCATGAGTTTTCTGAGTAAACTGAAAGAGATCTTTAATAAAAAAGAAGATAAAGCCGTATATCTGAGCGGATTCAAAAAAGCCAAGCAGACATTCGGCGATCAGCTCAGCCAGATGGAATACGAGTTCAAAGGTGTCGATGACGATTTCCTTGAACAGCTGACGATCATACTGCTGGAAAGTGATGTCGGCATCACAACTGCTGACCTGATCTGTGAAAAACTGAAGGAAAAATGCGATGCGTATCCATCGATTACCTTCCATTGGGCTATGAACTTCCTGATTGAAACGATGAAAGAGGTTTATGAGGAGTATCCTGACGAACCAATCGTCTATAATGAAGAGGGGACAACCGTCATTCTTCTCGAAGGCGTCAATGGCTCCGGCAAGACGACAACTGCCGCCAAGCTGGCCCATATGTATCAGCAGCAGGGCAAGACCGTTGCCTTCGTGGCCGCCGATACATTCCGTGCCGGTGCCATCGAACAGCTTGCCAAATGGGGTGATCGCCTCAACGTTCCCTGCATCAAAGGCCGGGAAAACGGTGATCCGAGTGCTGCCATCGTAGACGGCTGCCGCTATGCCAAGGAAAACAATATCGATATCCTGCTGTGTGACACAGCCGGCCGTCTGCAGAACAAAGCGAACCTGATGAACGAACTGGCCAAGATGAACCGTGTCAGCGGCCGGGAGATCGAAGGGGCACCGCACAACACATGGCTTGTCCTTGACGCCACGACCGGTCAGAACGGTCTTTCCCAGGCGGAAGTATTTGCCGAATCGACAACACTGTCCGGCATTATTCTGACCAAGATGGACGGCACCGCCAAAGGCGGCATCGTCCTGGCCATCAAGAACAAATTGCATCTGCCTGTCTATTTCATCGGTCTGGGCGAACAGCCTGACGATTTCCGTCCGTTTGATCTGGACGGTTATCTCTACAGTATTTCGGAAGGTCTCGATACCCATGAATAAGATCGAGGCTGACCGGCTGCTCGACTTCTACGCACCGCTTCTGACTGAGAAACAGCAGTCGATCTGTGACCTGTATTTCCGGGAAGATCTTTCCCTGCAGGAAATCGCCGAAATGTCCGGTGTCTCCCGCAGTGCCGTACATGATACGATCCGCAGATGCGAGAAGGAACTTCAGACATATGAAGACAAACTTCATCTGTCAGCAGCCTATCAGAAACGTATGAAATTATATGGACAAATCAGAGCCAGAGGTGATGATGAAATCAGCCGTCTTCTGGATCTGTGCATTGATACCGAAAACGATTAGGAGGACAAATTAAAAATCATGAGTAAGGTAATTGCCGTAAATTCTGGTTCATCATCATTAAAATTCACTCTGTATGACATGCCGAGCGAGACGATTCTCTGCAGCGGTCAGGCAGAACGTATCGGTCTGGATATGGGTATCTTCACCATCAAGTACAACGGTGAGAAGAAAGTTGACAACCTGCCGATTCCCAACCACAAAGTCGCAGTTGACATCCTGCTGAGAGATCTGACAGAACTCGGAATCGTCAAGGATCTCGATGAGATCAAAGGCGCCGGCCACCGTATCGTCCAGGGCGGTGCATACTTCTCTGAATCCGTAAAAGTTGATGATGACGCTGTCGCGAAAGTTGACGAACTGTGCGAACTCGCGCCGCTTCACAACCACGCTCACCTGGTCTGCTACAGAGCATTCAAGGAAGCTCTGCCGAAGATCGGTCATGTCTTCGTATTTGATACAGCATTCCATCAGACCATGGGTCCGGAATCCTATCTGTTCCCGGTACCGTATGACTGGTATACACAGTACAAGATCAGAAGATACGGCGCGCATGGCACCAGCCACTGGTATGTCAACAGACGGGCTGCTGAACTGATGGGCAAAAACGTTGAAGATCTGAACATGATCACCTGCCATCTCGGCAACGGCGCATCCATTTCCGCGATCAAGGGCGGCAAAGTCATCAACACCTCGATGGGTCTGACGCCGCTCGGCGGCATCATGATGGGAACCCGTTCCGGTGACATCGATCCGACTGTCGTCTTCTACATGATGAAGAAACTGCAGTGCACACCGGATGAAATGGACACATTCCTGAACAAGCGTTCCGGTATGCTGGGTGTTTCCGGCATCTCTTCCGATGCCCGTGATATCCAGGCGGCTGTTGACAAGGGCGACGAAAGAGCGATCCTGACAACCAACCTGTATACCAACCGTGTCATCAACGTTGTCGGCGGCTACTACATGCAGCTGGGCCATGTCGATGCGATCGTCTTCACAGCCGGTCTTGGTGAAAATGACGCGATGACCCGTGAACGCATCCTGAAACACATGGAAGAAGCGATGGGCCTGAGCATTGACTATGATCTCAACAAGACGATCCGCGGCAAGGAATGCAAGATCTCCAAGGATGACTCCAAAATTGCCGTATATGTCATTCCGACCAACGAAGAGATCGTTATCGCCCGCGATACAGTGAGACTTCTGGGGTTATAATGGATTTCCGTGCGCTAACTGAAGCCATCGCGGAAGCAGAGATCATAACCATTTACCGTCATCAGCGGCCGGACTGCGACGCCCTCGGCGCTCAGTTTGGCCTGAAGCAGTGGATCGATGATAACTATCCATCGAAAAAAGTATATGCCCTCGGTTTTGACAAACCGACACAGGGCAGATTCCCGGCCTCTGATCATGTCAGTGATGATGTGATCAGAGACAGCCTGGCGATCATTCTTGATACATCCAATGCGGACAGGGTGGACGACGACCGTTTCACTATGGCTCGTAGAACCATCAAGGTCGATCACCATCCGCCCCTCAGTCAGTATGCCGATATCAACCTGGTCGATCATCTCGCAGCCGCGACATGTGAGATCCTGGCTTTCTGTTTTCAGCAGACAGCAGGTATCGTTTCCCTGCAGACGGCAGAATATCTCTACATGGGACTGCTGACTGACACACTTTGTTTCAAAACGAGCAATACGACTGCGAATACGCTGAAAGCTGCCGCTTATCTGGCCGGCTTCAGCATCGACATTCCGGTCATCAACCGGATGCTGTTTGACCATCCGTATTCCTGGTTTGCTTTTGACGGCTGCCTGCATCAGCTGGTCCGCATCAAAGAGGGGAGAATGGCTTATGCCATTGTCTCAGACGATATTCTGCAGGAGTTTCATCTGACACCCGGGGAAGCGAGGAATCACGTCGATCTGTTCGGTGATATCATCGATTTTGAAATATGGGCTATGTTCACTGAGCGTATCGAAGATGGAATATCGTATTATGATGGATCGGTGCGTTCCAAAACGGTTACCATAAATGAGATCATGCAGAAATTCGGCGGCGGCGGTCATAAAAACGCAGCCGGTGTCAAAGGTCTGAGTGAAAACCAGATGTATGATCTGATCAGCCGTTTATTTGAAAAGATTCCAACTGTCTGAGATGAAAAGCAGTCATGTCAATATGACTGCTTTTTAGGTATAATAGTAATAATGATGAGGTTGCTATTGTGGAGAACTATAAAAAGAAACTGATTGTCAGTTTGCTGATACTCCTGTTTGTGATTTGCGGCTGTGCCGGAATTGGCTTTTTCGTGCAATCCATTTTTTCAATAGGCAATGATTACGATACGGAAACGAATGAGCTGATCGCAAGTATTGAACGCACCTGTGATACATTGAGTGAAAATAACTATACGTCTCTTGAGAGTTACTCTGAGCGTATTCTTGCAAATGTAAATATCACGGCAATCCTTGTCGGCGAGCAGGAAACCGAGGAAGAAGACGATATTCTCGGTCCTTTTGACCGTGGATATGTCGTAAGACTGGATCATGGACAGCTGGTCACGAATGGCACTCTGCCATTCAATGCAGATTCGTTTGCGGCGGAAATTGCCACAAATTCCGAATCCGGTACCTTCCAAACGAATTACACCGACGCAGAGAATAAGGAAGCGTTAGGCTTTGTTTCCTATTTCCATATCCGTGGCACTTATTACTATCTTGAACTGCATTCCTATAACGAATACTATTCCTTTCTGCATGATCAGAGCAACATCAGGGAAGCCTTCAGCAACCTGGAATATATTTACGATATCAGAATGATCGTTGCTTTCAACATGGATGACGAAGTTCCGCTCGATGAAGAGTTATCCATTTATTATTCGACTCCCGCATTGATGGTTAACGAGAATGTAGTGAATTGCAAAACGATCGGTGACCTGAAAGCCCTCAAGGGTACTGCTACGGATAACGGTCTGTTTTCCTATCACGAAATCGATGAGGGCAATCTGTTCGTGATTCTGGAAAAGCCTGTAACAAACAGTCTGTTTGATCTGTTTCAGCAATATGTCATCCAGTACGCAATTATCTTTGTACTGGCAACAGTGTTTATTGTCTGGGTTGTTTCCATCTATGAATTCGTTTTAAACCATAAACTGACGGAACTTCAGGTACAGCAGTATAATCCGAAACGTGTGCATAAATCAGCGCGGATCGTCGTTATCTGCTGCAGTATCTGTATTTTCCTGATTTCCATGTTCATACAGGCAGCTATTTCTCTGCAGCGGGCGGATGAATCAAATTCGAGGGTTCTCGACCTGATGTCCTATCAGACAAAAACTTCCAAGTCAAGTATAGAATTCATCAACCATAACAACCAGTTATTCTATATTGATCTGGCAAACAGACTGAATGACTTCTTTGCTGCTTATCCTGAAAAACGGACCCATGAGCTGCTTGAAAGCTGCACCTCAGTATCGACGCTTGAATTTATAACCTTATACGACAGCAATGGCAATGAAATCTGTTCGAGCAATGATCTGATCAATCTTTCCCTGAGCAATAACGGTGACAATAATACCTCCGTATTCAAAACAATTCTGAATGGTGTTGAAACCATATATGCCGGTAATGTGAAAGAACCATATTACACTGAGGCGCAGGATCTTCTTGGTATCCGGATGACTCTTCCGGATGGAAAATATGGATTGATGCTGTTTGGACTGCCCGATCAGGATGATCCGGAGGAAGTTGAAAACCATCTGAATCAGATCATCAAGGACACGACACCAACTGAAGCTCTGATGTTCCAGATTGATAAGGAAATGAATCTGGTAATGCATTCCAGCGATTCTGAAATTCTGTATCTGGTTCCCGACTCACTGAATATCAAAATGGACAAGCTGTCCGAAAAAAATGGCAACTTCTATAAAATCAACAACATTAACTACTACGGTCTGTCCGAAATCGGTGAGCATGATATCTGGTTCTATATGACAAAGTCAGCGTTCATTTTCAAGGATATCGTAAGAGACGGATGGAATGGTGCGGTTCAGTGCTTTGTCGTGATGTTATGTCTGTATCTATATCTTCTGCATGGTTACACCGATGCAGAGT
>CADBEA010000066.1 GCA_902793635.1 uncultured Erysipelotrichaceae bacterium
CGCCAGGCCGAATGACTACTCTCTTATCTTAAAATAAGTGCAGCTAGCTGACCATCCGGTTGATGATCTTGCCGACTACACTTATACCGTACTAAAAGCAGTCTGTTATCACAGACTGTTTTCATTTGCCCTTCTATTCGGTTTTCTGGATGATGTTCAGGATCTCGTCGTTGTGGTCTTCATAGAAGCTGGCGGCGGTAATGCTTGCCGCATTGCGTCCTTTGATAATGAAGACCTGTTTTTCGTAGAAATCCAGGCCGGTGTAGCGGCCGAAGATATTGATGCAGGGAACCTCCTCACCAAGGAATGTCGTCGTGCCCTGCTCAACAGTCACGTCTTCAAAGCTCTGCGATTCCAGCTCCGTCTTCACGGCGTTCATACTGCCGCGGATGATCAGATCAGCCGAAGCGTTGCTGAGACCGAGATCTTCCATGTAAATATTCAGTGTCTGGGCACCGCGCGGATTCTGGGCATAGAAATCCATGACGGCAGCCCCTTCCTCGATCTGCTTTTTGGCATTTTCATTGTTGAGGTTCTCACTTGTCTGGGCAGTCATCGTGGCGATTTCGTCTTCGCTGGCAAGCACCCACTCATTGCTGAAATCAGCTTTGATACCGAAGAAGGAATTGACATATGTCTGACCGTCCACTGTGCCTCTTTCAAACAGCGGACCAAGATCCGGAGCAGCTGTTTCCTGTTCCGTGTCCGCCGGCTTGTCAGTCGGCTGTGTATCAGATGATGGATCCGTTTTGGCGCCGCAGCCTGCCAGCAGCAGACCGGCAGCCAGAACAGATGTCAGAAATCTTCTGTTTTTCATATTCTTTTTCTCCCTTGAAACACTAATAATCATATCATGTTACGAAAATCTGTGCAGTTTTCAACGATTGATTCACAATTAACATTTACGTAAACGCTTTCATTCCGATTTACAGAAAAAACTCTGGACAATCCGTATCCCAAAATATATGATTTTGCACAATAAGGGGGTTTTTCTATGAAGCTGATTTACAACGTTTCAGACAGACCTGATTTCAGTCAGCTGGTCGTATTCGCATTCCAGCAGGTTCTTGCCATTATGGCCGCAACGATTGCCGTACCGATGATCATCGGCAATGGCATGAGCACAGCAGCCGCTCTTTTCGGAGCCGGTGTCGGTACTCTGATTTATGTATTCTTCACCCAGCGCAAGAGCCCTGTTTTCCTTGGCTCTTCTTTTGCGTTTATTGGTTCAATGTCAGCCGCTTTTGCCGGTGCAGCAACTCTTTCAGCCGGATATGCCGGTCTGATCGTCGGTGCTGCTTTCGCCGGTCTGGTCTATGTATTCTTCTCACTGATCATCGAGTCAGTCGGTGTCAGCTGGGTCAACAAACTGATGCCGCCGGTCGTAATCGGTCCGACAGTTGCCATTATCGGTCTTTCACTGGCCGGCAACGCAGTCGGTGATCTGCAGACCAGCAGCGTCACCGGTGAAGCTTCCCAGTGGGCTGTCCTGTGCGGACTGATTGCCCTTGTCACAACCATGCTGGCAAGCACTTACGGTAAAAAGAATGTCAAACTGATTCCGTTCATCATCGGTATCCTGGCCGGTTATATTGCCGCCAGCATCCTGACCGTGATCGGCAACGCCACCGGCAATACAGCCATGCAGATCGTCAATTATTCATCCATTACCGATCTGTTCGCAGGCGGTGTTTCACTGAAAACATTCTTCGCCATTCCGGACTTCACCTTCCTGACAGCGCTGAAGGGCTTCTCGGATATCGATCTCGGATACATCGGCAGTGTGGCTGTCGCATACATTCCAGTCGCTCTGGTCGTCTTTGCCGAACATATTGCCGACCATAAGAACATCTCCACGATCATCCAGTCCGACCTGCTGCAGGATCCGGGTCTTGACAAGACTCTGCTCGGTGACGGTATCGGTTCCGCTGCCGGCGCATTCTTCGGCGGCTGCCCGAACACGACATACGGTGAATCCGTTGCCTGCGTGGCAATCACCAAGAACGCTTCCGTGGCAACCATTATCACCGCTGCCATCGAGTGCATCATCATCTCCTTCCTGAGTCCGTTTATCGCCTTCATCTCTTCCATTCCGTCCTGCGTCATGGGCGGTGTATGTATGGCTCTGTACGGCTTCATCGCCGTATCCGGTCTGAAGATGATTCAGCGTGTCGACCTGGATGTCAACAAAAACCTTTATGTCGTATCCACGATCCTGATCTCCGGTATCGGAGGTCTCTCCCTGACTTTCGGAAAGATCACGATCACATCGATCGCATGCGCCCTGCTGCTCGGCATTCTTGTCAACAACCTGCTCAAGAACGATCCGAACAAGCTGCCGGAACGTCACGATTTCGACAACTGATCAGATTTCCCAAGTCATGCCCACTGCGGCATGGCTTTTTTTCTGTCTGTGACCGGAAAGAATCATTGCAAAGCCGGTTTAACATGGTAAAATATACCCGCTGAGTAAAGACGGAGAATGGAAACACGGGGTATCCCGAAGAGAGCTTCTGACGGTGGGAATGAAGCGGAAAGAACGTGTTTCGACAAGAACTCCCGAACAAGGCCGCAGAACCGGCGTTAACGGTGTAAATGAGGCAGTATTCTTACTGTGAATTAGGGTGGTACCACGAACAAGCTCTCGTCCCTATGGAGGAGAGCTTTTATATATATGAGGAGGATGAAAATGAGCGCTTTTGATCAACTGAAGGAAATGATTGAAAACCATTCCGACATCATCACGGAAAACATGTCGGAAGATGATCTGGAACAGCTGAATGCCTTTCTCAACAGAATCAGCAGCAACGCCGAAAAACTGACGGCGACAATTGCTGAAAATCTGTCTGAGGAAAACAAGGAAAACCTGAAAAAGAAAGCAAAGGACCAGCAGAAGAATAAACTGAACGACCAGGAACTGGCCCGCCGCCAGAAGATGAATGCCTTGCAGGAAGCAGGCCTCGATCCGTTCGGCCAGGCTTACAGCCGCACGGCGCATTCTTCCGATATCCGCAGTGCCTATGCGGAAAAGAGTGCCGAGGAACTGGAAGCCCTGCAGGCGGAAGTCGCCATTGCCGGCCGTATCATGTCCAAGCGCCGCATGGGCAAGATCGGTTTCATGCACCTGCTTGACAGAGACGGACAGATCCAGGTCGTCGTCAAGAAACAGGTTGTCGGCGAAGAAGTCTACGAGCTCTTCAAGCAGAGCGATGTCGGCGACATCATCGGTATCAAGGGTTATGTCATCAAGACACAGGCCGGTGAACTGTCTGTTGAAGTCCATGAATATACACATCTGACAAAATCTCTGCGTCCCCTTCCGGAGAAGTTCCATGGTCTCACCGACAAGGAAGAACGCTACAGAAGAAGATATGTTGACCTGATCATGAATGAGGATTCCCGCCGCGTCGCATTCCTGAGACCGGCCATCATCAGCTGCATCCGCAGATTCATGAGCAGCCAGGGCTTCACGGAAGTTGAAACACCGATCCTTTCCACCCTGCTGACCGGTGCGTCCGCCCGTCCGTTCGTAACCCATCACAACACTCAGGATCTTGACATGTACCTGCGCATCGCGCTTGAACTGCCCTTAAAGAGACTGCTTGTCGGCGGTATGGAAGCGGTATATGAAATCGGCCGTGTTTTCCGCAACGAAGGCATGGACCCGAACCACAATCCGGAATTCACCCTGATGGAAGCCTATCTGGCCTTCAGCAATCTGGAAGGCATGATGGACCTGACCGAGAATATGTACAAGACGATTGCCAGAGAAGTCATCGGCAAGATGGATTACCACTACAACGGCTATGACATCAATCTTGACGGCACATGGGCACGTGTCAGTATGACCGAAGCAATCAAGGAAAAAACCGGTATCGACTTCCGGGCTATCAACGATCTCGACGAATGCCTGAAGCTGGCTGCTGAACATGAGATCGAACTGGAAGAACATGAAAAACAGTACGGCCACATCATCAACAAGTTCTTCGAGAAGTATGTTGAGGATACCCTGATCCAGCCGACCTTCCTCTATGGTCATCCGCTGGAGATCTCCCCTCTTACCAAGAAGAATCCGGAAGATCCGCGTTTCGTCGACCGCTTTGAACTGTTCATCGGCGGCAATGAATTCGCTAATGCCTATACCGAACTGAACAATCCGATCGACCAGCTGGAACGCTTTGAAGAACAGCTGAAAGAAAAAGACCTCGGCAATGACGAGGCCAACGATATCGATATGGACTTCGTCGAGGCTCTGGAATACGGCATGCCTCCGGCGGGTGGTATCGGCTACGGCATCGACAGACTCTGTATGCTGTTCCTTGAACAGGAATCCATCAGAGACGTCCTGCTCTTCCCGACAATGAAGCAGCGCGGAGAGTAATTCCCAGAAAAACCATTGAAAAATGGTCAAAATGAAGGGATTTGACGGGTTATGACGGGTTATATAAGCAGAATTTTGTACAATCCGCAAGGCGATTTACCCCCGCTTACCCCCAACTTACCCCCAAATCATGAAGATTTATTACGTTCACTGAAGACTTACGGAACGAATATTAGCAACAAGAGCTCATGAAACATCGGGAGCTTTTCTCTTACTACAGTACATACCGCAGACGGGTGCCGAAGGTAACCTGCAGGCAGTATAATATATCCAAGGAGGTGTCTCATGAACGGCAAATACCAGCCGGGACAGAAAGTCTTTCTGACCGGAGGAAACAAGAATCTGATCAAGGAAGCGACCGTTCTGAAGTACACCGGAGGTTTCTACACGATCCGCTTTGAAAACGGCGGTGGTATCAAGGTAAGAGAGTCCAGGATCTACCCTTCCCGAGAAGAAGCGGAAGCAGCAATCCTGAATAGAGCTCGATAAATCGGGATTTGTTCGCTCAGCAGAATGGATATGAAATTGAAAGGAAATAAATCCATATGAATATAAAAGCGAAATTTATACTTTGTCTGCTATCATCAGCAGCATTATTGACGGTCCTCTATATTACATTTCATGAATTAGGACATATGATTGTGATGCTGTCAGCGGGGGACACGATCGATAATTTTAGCATTATCGGAGCTCATGTCAGCGGTCATGGTGGAACTTATACGAATGTCTCGGACCTTTGGCTTCATGCAAACGGAGCTGTTCTGCCGTTTGTGATTTCGTTAGTATATGTATTGTTATACAGAAAAGAAAGTAAAAATACGTTTTATAGATGCTTTTCATTCTTTGCGGGATTAGTGCCAAGCTGTTCATTGCTGGCATGGATCATTATTCCTTTCCTTTACTTGAAAGGGGCTGCTCCTGCAGGAGATGATGTTACTCATTTTCTTGATAACTTTTCGCAGACGGCAAACCCTTTGGCTGTGAGTGCTGCGGCAACTCTGCTGATTGGCATAGCGGTGTTTTTATCGGCTAAAAAAGGTGTTATAGAGAATTATTTCAGTGAGATAAGGGCCATGAAGGCATAATGAAATATGAGGTGAGGAACGCGATCGGGATATGATTGCGCTTATGGAATAACAAATTCCCGTTTGTAGTAACGTCGCTAAATCGGGGTCTGTGGAGGACATATAATGAAAAAGACCTTTATTGAGATGAAACTCTTTCAGGTAAAGCCTGATAAACTCAGGCAATTTGAAGCAATGATTGAAGAAATGTCTGCAAAACAGCTTAAATGCGAAGGCTGCATATCTCTTAAGTATTTCAAGAGATTCTATACCATCGACGGAATCGAACTTGGTGAGCCTCCAAGAGAGTTAACAAAAATCGTAAAGTGCGTAAAGTATTACTCGTACTGGGAGTTTGATACAAAAGAAAACTATGGAAAAGCTATAAAAATCTTTTTCGAAAACTACAATAAAGATTTGCAAAAACTGCTGATTGCACCTTTTGATATCAATTTGGGATATTCCGTTTAAGAGATCTGCAAATTCCAGTTTGTCGCTGACTTATAACTTGTAACAATCTCCTTTTACATAGCCATATGGCCATGTGGAAAGGAGATTTTTTATTTATGCAATCGAAATGCAAGGTCATTGCCGTTGCCAATCAGAAAGGCGGTGTCGGTAAGACCACAACCACAGAGCACTTAGGTATCGGTTTAGCCAAAGCCGGTAAGAAAGTGTTACTGATCGACTTAGATCCTCAGGCAAATCTTACCGCCTGCTTGGGATGGCAGAACGTAGATGCCTTAGATCACACAATCTCAGATGTCATAGAAGCATCTATTACAAAGAAGCAACCATCCTTCTCAGAGATCATCCTTCACCATGATGAGGGCGTGGATCTGATTCCATCAAACATCAGTCTGTCGGAGTTTGAACCGAGACTGGCCGGTGTGTTCATGAGGGAGAAGATCCTGGCGAACGGTATTGAGGCAATCAAGGATGATTACGATTACGTCCTCATCGACTGCTCCCCTACGCTGGGAATACTGACCATCAATGCAATAGTGGCGGCTGATGAGATCCTGATCCCGGTACAGCCGCAATACCTGCCCGCAATCGGTATGACCCAGCTCGTAAGGACGATCGAAGAGGTACGAACCAATATGAAGCCGGATCTGAAGTATTCCGGAATCGTATTTACCCTGGTCAACATGCAGACGAATATTGCAAAAGACACAATTGAATCCGTGAAAGAAACTTTCGGAAAGCATATAAAAGTATATGAATCG
>CADBEA010000067.1 GCA_902793635.1 uncultured Erysipelotrichaceae bacterium
ATGTTTTTTCGTCATGCATGATGTTTATTTAGAAAAGAAAAGTCTGCAGATATGGCTAATAATGTTTCTGCAGACTTCTTCTTAACTTAATGACGTTGCTGATGAGGGTGTTTTCTTTCTGCCTATTTGCGTTTTTTGTAGTCGGCTCTGATTTCTTCGCTCCAGCTTTCTGAAACCCTGCCCTTCGAGCGCATCGAACTGACCGCATTGGCGATGTTGTTAAAAACGATGGCAGTTCCCATCGGGTCAGCGTGATAATCAACTGCGTTCTGTTTGCGGATACCGAAATGTGCGGCTGTTTCGACAGCGTCGATGTTGGCACCGATGAACAGGAATTCCCAGCCGTACTGTTCTTCCTGACGGCGGATCATTCTTTTCAGCTCATCCGAGCTGTACTCTTTTGAGGCGTTTTCCATGCCGTCTGTCGTGATCACGAACATCGTGTGGTCCGGCACGTCTTCCTTTCTGGCATATTTGTGAATGTTGCCGATGTGGTGAATCGATCTTGCGATGGCATCGACCAGGGCGGTCGCGCCGCCGACCTGATAGTCCTCTTCCGTCATGTCTTTGACCTGATCGATCGGCACTCGATCGTGCAGGACTTTGAAGCGGTGATCGAACAGCACGGTTGACACCAGACACTTTCCCTCTTCCTTTCTCTGTTTCTTCAGCATGGCATTGAAGCCGCCGATCGTATCGCTTTCGAGACCGGACATTGATCCGCTGCGGTCGAGAATGAATACAAGTTCTGTTGTTTTTTCTGTCATTTTGATTACCTCCTGATTTGAAAAATGTGACCGTACATCTTTCTGTACGATCACATTCTAGATAATCAGATGGTATTATGTGTCGCCTGCCGTGCGACAATTGATCAGACTCCGAGGGTCGGCTGATCAAAGGCAAACAGGGCATCGTTGATAGCGAAGATATCGTAGTTGCCGTGCCGGATAAAGTATTCGACGATGATGTCGAATTTACTGGAAGAAGACAGCGCGAAGCCGGCCTTCATCAGCATTTCTTCCGTTTCCTTCAGCGGCAGTTCGAGAGCGATGGCAAAAGCCAGGACAGTCGGTTTGCTGGGGCGGTAATCGCGGTTGGAGCGGATCTTGGAAAACAGCTTGCGGTCAATGTTGGCCTTTTTATAGCAATCACTGTCACTGATGCCCGCTTCGTCGATCTTTCGCAGAAGCATTTCCGAGAAGCTTTCGTCGACGACTTTCAGTCTTTCTTCAAGACTCTCTTCCGCCCTTTCTTCACGGCTGGCATAGGAATAAGCCGGCATCTGATTGTACATGGCTTCCCTGGCGGAACCCATGGCATCAGGATAGGACCATTTTTTCTTTGCCTGCTGGTGACGGCGGCGCCGGGCTGAGCTGGTTTCATCATAGTGCTCAGCGGCGTATTTCTCATCGATGAACTGCTGAATGTCGACATAGAGCTTAGTGCTGATCTGATAGACTTTCTGATCGAAGACGACAAGATACACCAGCATGTCATTGGCCATGACAAAAGACGTGATCTCGGAGATCGCCGTCTGTAATGCCTCCTCTTTCGGATAGCCGAACACGCCGGCTGAAATCAGAGGAAAAGCAACCGATTCACATTGATATTCCTTTGCCAGATTCAGACTGTTCCGATAGCAATTGCGCAGCACCTGCTCTTCATGATGAAGGCCGTCCACATAAACAGGACCGGCCGTATGGATCACGTAGCGGCATGGCAGATCGTAGCCTTTGGTAATGCGGGCCTCGCCATCCGGACAGCCGTTCAGTTTCCGGCAGGCCTCATCCATTTCCGGACCGGCCGCTTTGTGGATGGCGGCATCCACTCCGCCGCCGCCTGAGAGCTCGTTGTCGGAAGCGTTGACGATCGCGTCACAGCTGACTCTGGTAATATCGTCACGGATCAGCTTTAAAGGCATCCGGTTTTACCTCTCAGTCAGCCAGACCTTTCATATGCTGCATATCGGTGCCGCAGTGCGGGCACTTCGGTCTTTCAAACGACACTTCACAGCCGCATACCGAACAGCGGCAGCTGCGCAGGTAAAGAAAGCCCGTCACGGATGTGGGGTCTTCCTTTTTGTCATGGATCCAGTGCGGAATCGCGTTCTGGATCGCTTCGAAGGCTGATTCTCCCTTCGCTACTTTTATACCTTTCTGTTTCTCGTTCATCTTTTACGTCCTTTACTATAAATACCGGCAGAACCAACGCGGATGGTCCGCCGCAAGAAAAAGGAAATACCTTTCACATGCCTTGTATTTCCCGCGGATGTCTATTTCTTTTTAAAAGGATTGCTGAAAAACTTTGTGACCGGGGCGATCAGTTTCTCGCCGTCGTTCTTCCAGCCATTAGCAGTCTTTTTATTACAGTACGGGCATTTCAGGGCACGGTCAGGGATACTTTTTCCGCATCTTTTACAAAGCATTTTCTCCTCCTTTGCCTATATTATACCGCATAACACGGTTTCTGTTCATCCTTTCAGACTTTCAATGAACCAGCGGTTCTTTTCCAGGTACAGACGGCGGCGCTGTCCTTTGATCACGACGGTGAACAGGCGGCCTACCGAACCGCTTTCCGAGACCCGGGAAGAAGCAGTGCTTTCGATGATCCTGTCAATGGCAAAGCGGACTGATATCCCGTCTTCGTTCTGCCAGTAAACAGCCAGCGGCTGCAGACTCCCGTCCTTCTTCATCAGTACCTGCACATCAACATAACGCTTGTATACCATGGCTTTTCTCCCGTTTTGATCATAAACCGGATGCCGGATTCAAAGTGTACACGGTGATGTACTTTTCCTGATTTCGACAAACCAGAGACCGCTGCTGTGCTCATGGAACAGCCGTCTTTGCCGGCCGTTGATATGCACGGTATACAGCTGTCCGAGAAAGCCGGTGTCAGAGAGGATCTCGGTATCCGACACACTGTCTGTTTTCGTGACCTCATAACGGATCATTTCACCCTTCTGATCCGGCCAGTAAACGGCCGTCGGCTGAAGTGAACCGTCCTGATGCCAGAGAACTTCGCAGTCGATATAGACCCGCTCCGCATCGTAGTACATCAGCTGCCGAACCTTCTTACGGCAATCGCCTTGGCAATGCCCATGATGAAATCGAGATCTTCCTTGATCTCCTCAAAGGAATCGGCGATGATCATTTCACCGCTGGTCAGACAGTCATAATACAAATCATATGCCTGTTCAATGAGAGCCTCCGTCTGCGCAGCGAAGTCTTCCAGTGTATCCACGTCCTTCTGAACCGCCTCACCATAGGTGGTGCGCAGTTCTTCGGCTGTCTTCAGCAGCTTATCCCGCGTCTCTTCCATCATTTCGATTTCCTGAATCATTTCTTTTGGTGTTTTCATTTTATGCCTCCCTTGATAAACGTATCGATCAGTTCAGCAACTGTCGTTTTGTGTACGATGTAGCTGCCATGGCCTTCGCCCGGCAGGATCCTGGTAACGGCACCGGGAATATTGGCGCCGATCTGCAGGGTTTCTTCTTCTTCGACCATGTCTTTTTCGCCGGCAAGCACCAGTGTTCTTGCCGTGATCCCATGCAGCATATTCACGTCGATATGCGGCTCATCCAGCATCAGCTTCAGTTTCGGATCACGGCTGAACACAGACATTGCCTTGATCAGGAACCGGAGAGACGGTTTGACACCCTGCGGTGTCAGGTTGGTTCCGGAAATGATCATCTCTTTGATCCTCTCACATTTTGCGGCCACGTACAGACCGATGATGCCGCCGTCGCTGAAGCCGTAGTAAATGACATTCTGCAGATCAAGCGCTTCGATAAAAGCCACGACATCGTCCGCCATCTGCTCATAATGCAGTTCACTGCTGCTTTCGCTTTTGCCGTGATTCCGTGAATCAATGGCAAAACATGTATAGCTGTCCTTCAGGTATTCCACCGCCTCGTCAAAGATCGTATGATCCTCGCCGTTGCCGTGAACCAGCACAAGCGGCTGACCGGTGCCGGTCTGTTCATAGAACAGCTGCAGACCGTTTACAGTAATAAACATCAAAGAATTCCTCCCTTCGTTTATGATTCCCCTTTGTTTTCATCTTCGAAAAGATGCTTCAATACCAGCTGTCTGTTTCTGATAAACATTTCATATATACGATAGCTGTCTGTTTCTTCATAGGAACATGCATGCAGTTCGCCGTCGTTGAAATTCAGGATCTCCGCTTCCGGCATTGCCAGAAGGATCGGTGAATGGGTGGCGATCACGAACTGAGCGCCTTTTTCAGCACAGTCATGGATCTTCAGCAGCAGACTCAGCTGTCCCTGGGCGGAGAGAGCCGCTTCCGGTTCATCGAGGAAATACAGACCGCCGCCGGTAAAGTGCTGACGGGCCATGGCGAGAAAACTCTCACCGTGTGACTTTTCATGAAAATGAGCGGGTACACCACCGTAGGCACTGTATTCTTCTTCCTTGGTGGCGACGTTGTAGAAACTTTCCGCCCGCAGGAAATAGCCGTGCGCCGGTTTGCGGGCACTCCGGACAAGGCGGATTGCCTGATACAGCTCGGAGTGGGAATCCCGTGAGGAAAAGGCATAGTTTCGTGTGCCGCCTTCCGGATTGAAACCGCAGGCAATGGCCAGCGCTTCCAGCAGAGTGGACTTGCCGGTGCCGTTTTCACCGGCAAAAAAAGTCACATTCCGATGAAAGGAAAGCGCCTGCAGATTCTTTAGAACAGGAATCTTCCGCAGGTAACTGCCCGGTGGAATCATACTGTCATCAATTGCAAATGAACGGATCAGAAGATCATGATTCGATGATGCCATTGCCCTTTCCTTTCCGCATCCATACCTCCGCAATGACCGTTTCCGGCATGACGAAGAGCACTCTGGCGGATGCCTCATCTACAAATTTATCATAGAGTCGGCCGGCTGAAAACGTCCCTCTCGCTGTCGTATGAACACTGTTCGCGACATAGCCGCAGCGGCATCCCTTTTCCGAAAAGACGCTGATTGCCTCATCGTCATAGCAGTTGTCAGTATCTTTCACAAGCGACAGCATCATACCGGGCCGAAACATCTCACAGCCGCCGTAATGATTGATGCCGGTAATCGTAATATAGTATTTCTTTCCTTCCATATGAACCTCCGGATACTGCCTAAAAGATTACGCATGTCTCTGACAAAAAATATGCCATGGCCAGACACAGACAGTTCTACGGTGTTTTGCAGCAACTGAATCAGACAATAACAGCGCATGCTTTCGCAAATGCGCTGTATCTGTAACAGTTTTTCAAAGACACCCGCTTATTCCGGTGGACTCTCATAGCGTGAATCGTAGATATGCAGGGTAAAGGATACGGATGCCCCGCTGTTCAGGGTACCGGTGATCTCAACAGTTCCGGTCTGATGCATGCGGATCACGTTATACTCTCTGATTTCGGCAATATCCGGATCAGAAGACGTCCAGTGCACGTTCCTGTCCAGGGATTCTTCCGGTACGGTATAGAAGCTGATTGCATAGTCCTTCTGATGGATCTCGCCCCATTGTTCCGCACCTGCCGGCAAGGTAATTTCTTCCGTTCTTACAGCATCCTTCAGCGGAACATATACGGCATACAGGGTGATATCTTCCTGAGACGGTGTCTGATCGTAGTATTCCCCGTTCTCATATGCCCAGCCGGTGAATATATAGCCTTCCTTTTCCGGACCGGCCGGCAGGTCAAATAGACCGGTTCCCCGTCTGACCTGCTTCCGTGTGTATTCCGTATCATCCGCCATGAAGGTAATGTTACAAAACACATTGGTCAGTTCTTCATCAATATGAGCATTGATCCAGGCGCGTCTTTTCTCAATACGTTCCCGCTGATATTCCATGACTTCCGTAAAGTCATAGCCAATCGTATTCCCTTCTTCGGTGACCAGAGGCCAGCGCTTTATATCATCCTGCCAGGATCGTTCAATGGTATCCCTGTACTGATCCAGGATGCCGCCCTCTTCTGTCACCTGTCCCAGGATTTTATCAAGCACTTCCCAGCGTTCCCTGAGCATCTGCTGAAATTCCGGCTCGTTGCTTCTGAGGTGATCAAGCCATGGCATTTTCGTATACATCAGGCCGTCTTCTGTTCCGTATCCTTCATCAAAGGACAGATCAAAGTCCCAGACCGGTCCCCAGAACAGTTTTCCGTTTCTTTCCTTGAACAGGTAGGTACTCGAAGTCGTGAAGGCATCATAATTCTGTGCGAATTCCTGGATCCACCAATAGCCGGCAGCCGACTGCAGATCCATCAGTTCGCCATAGAACGTGCCGTTTTCATCTCTGAAGTCTGATGCGAATATGGCATCTTCCAGTCTCTGTATATAGGAAACGATATAGTCATACTGTTCCGGCCGGCCTGCTTCCCCTGCCTGAAATTCCGGCGCCGCGCACAGAAAACGCACCATATGGTCACTCAGAAAGACATTCTCCTTCGGTTCGTCATAGTCCGGATTCAGGGCAAGCAGATAGCCGCCGCTCACTTCCGGTTCGGCTGTGTCCGCATCTGTCAGTTC
>CADBEA010000068.1 GCA_902793635.1 uncultured Erysipelotrichaceae bacterium
CAGTTCGTGCTGACAATACAAATGTAGCGCCGTATACGAGAACCGTACGTACGGTGCAACGGGAGGGACGGGAGCTAAAGCTCCCTCTCTACCCTATTTTGCGGCCTGCGGATACAGCACGCAGTCCAGAAGGGAAATCAGATGGGCTGCCGCCTGCTGGATCGTCTGCAGGGATGCCTTGAGTGCCGGCAGATCCTTGTCTTTTGACCAGGACGCGATATAGCCGAACGAATAGGAAGAAGTGTCGATGCCGTAATGGGTGCTGACAATATAAGCGACGCTTTCCGCTTCGATTTCCCGCCGGCTTCTTGCTGCCCGGCTGCTGTCTCTGTCATGACGGTGCAGAACGGCATGGGCGATCTCATGGATCATGGTCTTTATGGTCTGGGCGTTCGGCAGACCGGCCCGGATCTCGATGCGGTTTTCCAGCGGATAGAAACATCCGTATGCATGCATCCGTTCCTGAAAAGCCACCGGCACCGGGGAAACCATGATCAGAGCATTGATGAACATCTGATAATCCTCGACATGACAGTCGAGGATCCGGCTCAGGGAAAGAGGAATCTCATCACCTTCGGTCTGGGAAATATCAAAGACGCTGCAGACCGCAAAACCGCTGAGCCTTTTCGTTTCTTCCTCCTCTTCGTTTTCCGTCCTGCAAAGCAGCGGCCGCAGGATGCGAATCGCTTTTTCACCTTTGCGGATACGCCGGTTGAAACTGTCGTTCCAGGTCCGGAAGCCGGCAACATAAGAAGCGTCCGGTTTCTGGGTGAGAATGAGAAGGGTATTGCTGTAGGAATAATGATGAAAGCGGGACATCGCATTGAGATACTGCCGGTAGCTGTCGCTGCTGAATACAGCGCGCACGCCTTCTTCGAGCCGGCTGCTCAGTTCTTCGATCGTTAACTGTGTCATAAAAAGCCTCCGACAGTTATATAGCGAAGGCATGGAGGAATCCCGCGATTGTCAGAAAACCGGGTGTGAAAAACCATGTTATAATAGAAAACAGATATGGAGGTTTGCATATGGAACAGCTTGAATTCAAATTCGATACACAGCTTCTGATCGCCGGTGAAGGTCTTGATGAAGATGAGATCTATGATTATATCGTTGATCACTTCAAGGGCGACAGTCTGCTGGTAGCCGGGGATGATGATCTGATCAAGATTCATTACCATACCAACGAACCCTGGCTGGTTCTCGAATATGGACAGTCCATCGGTGATATTTATGATGTCGTTGTTGAAAACATGCAGCGTCAGGCAGAAGGTCTGCAGGGCTGATAGATCACAGGAACGACAGAATATTCTCAGCGATAAAAAGAATGATACAGATGACAATTGTGGAAGACGTGAAAACGATCTTCCACAGTTTTTTTTCAGGCATGCGCATGAAGGCGATGCGGTAATTGACGGCATTGCCGACCATGAACAGCAGGGTCACGATATAGACCAGCGTAATGACAATGATTGGAATCAGAACATATTCATCCGGAATGATGGATATGATCCAGAGGAACAGGGAAATCAGAAGATGGGTCTTGATGGCCGGCTGGATGGAATGATACCGCAGGGTCAGCAGTGCCAGATACCAGCCGGTGAAGAAAGCCGGAATGGCGTCGGGCAGGGAAGGCTGGGCGATGGCATACAGCAGTGAAGACGCAAGCACACCGAAGAAACGGTTGTAATGGCCGAGCTGCCGCTGGATGATGCCGCGGAAAATGTATTCGTCGCAGATCGGTTTCAGCAGCACGAAGAGGGCGAAATAGAGTCCGTTTTTCAGAATGTTTTCCGGCGTGGTGAAGTGGCCGACGAACGCGAAGGCGCTGCTGGCCGGATGCAGCAGGAAATTCAGAAAGGATCCGGTATAGGTTGTCAGAACGGTAATGGCGATACCGATACAGACCAGGGCTGTCTTGTGGAGGAAGTCCATGCCGGTCGGCTTCAGGTAATCACGGATCGGCAGATGCAGGCGGGCGGCACTGATGCTGAAGAAGACAAAGGTGATGATCACCATCAGCACCATCGCGGCAGCCATGCAGAGGATCTCGGGATTGATATCAAAGAAGGTGATATTCAGGCGGTCATACAGAAGACCGACACCATGCCATAACAAAAGATTCAGGAGAATATATAAGACGAGCGAGCCGCCTAATATATTCACCTGATGTTTTGCCTGTTTTGTTGTAATTACCTGGGGTCTGTTTTCACTCATACAAGAAACGGATCAGAAATGATATTTACGGAACAGCTGATCCATCAGCTGCGGATAAGTCTCGAGGTCAAAGCCCTGCATGGAATGGGAATCCAGGGCGATATCCGCCAGATGGCCATGCAGCCAGACAGCCATGCATACGGCCGTGTAGATGTCTCTGGTCATGGTCAGGATGCCGGCGATCATACCGGCCAGAAGGTCGCCGCTGCCGGCCTGGGCCAGGGCGGGATTTCCCGACTGATTGAAATAGACTTCACCGAACGGTGAAACGACGATCGTGTTGGCGCCTTTCAAAACGAGAATCACGTTGTTCTCTTTCGCGAACTGCGTCGCATAGAAGATCCTGTTATCCCGGATGGCATCGATCGGTTTGTTGATCAGAACCGAGAATTCTCCCAGATGCGGCGTCAGGATCAGCGGACATTTGACAAAGCGCAGGATGTAGGTGTTCTGATGCAGCAGCCGCAGGGCTTCGGCATCCAGAATGACCGGACATGTGCTGCTCTGCAGGATCATGTCCATGCACTGTTCCTTGCGGTCCATATAAACCGCGCCGCTGCCGAAGACGATTGCTTTGGCTTTGCGGCTGAGCGGTTCCACGACCTGCTCGACGGTATGACCAGAGAAGGGGTGGAAGACAGCCGTCATATGCCGCGAGGCGACGATCGGATAGATCGATTCCGGCAGTGCGCACTCAATGTACGGAGCGCCGACGGTACGGGCGCCAAGGATATTCAGACTGACAGCGCCGGCCATGCCGTAGCAGCCGCCGATGATCAGGGTATGGCCGTATGTGTTCTTGTGCATCATCACCGAACGGTGCGGGAAATTCCGGAAGAAGATTTCTTCGTTCATCTCCATGTAAGGTGTTGGCTGATCGTGCGGCAGCCCGAGATCGAGCAGCCGGACTTCGCGGGCAACGCCGGTTTCCTTCTGTAGCATATGCGTCGGTTTGTAGCAGTCCAGGGCAAAGGTAATATCGGAGCGGATGGCGTCTTTGTCAAAATGATCCGTGTCCGCTTCGCAGCCGCTGTTGATGTCGACGCTGAAAACGCGGGCACTGCTTTCATTCACCATCCGGAAAAGCTTGCGCATGTCCGCTTTCAGTTCGCCGTGGTATCCGAAACCATATACCGCATCAATGATGACATCCGCTTTGCGGATCTCGTCTTTTATTTTTCTCTTACTGACAATACGGGAAGCGGGAAGCTGCTGGTAATTGGCGAGCGCTTCCTCACTCTTTGGAACACCGGCCGCGGGGTAAACCATGCAGGCATAGTCTTCCAGATAACGGCACATGACAAAGCCGTCACCGCCGTTATTGCCGTTTCCGGCAATGATCAGTATCCGGGCATCAGGGGAGACTTCTTTCTTCACAACTTCTGCCGCAGTCCGGCCGGCTGTTTCCATCAGTTCAGACACAGGAATGCCCGAGGCAGCTTCAATAGCTTTCATTCCGTTGCTGTTAATGATCATGATCGTTCATGTCTCCTTCTGTGATTTAGCATACCATGAAAGACGAAAAAAGGTTACTCCACAGAAGCCGTTCCGACAAAGAAATCGTGTATTCATCTGACACCGCAGCATCCTCACAATTGGAGACAGAAGGAGCAGGAAAGCAGAAAATCACGGTAAATAAAGGGTTTTTTTGTGGATAAAATGCTTGAAAAAGCCTATATAAATGTGGATTTTAAAAAAACCGTGCTATAATGATGCAAGGTTTATTGAAGAATAAACTGTTTATGAGAGGGAGGTATTTGCAATGCCAGCAAAGAAAACTGTAAAGGCTGCTGAAAAGGAGACAGAAGTTAAAGTAGAGAAGAAGCCAGCAGCTAAGAAGACAACAACAGCTACAAAGGCTGCTCCTGCCAAGAAAGCTGCTACTACGAAAACTGCTGCCAAGAAAGCCGTAAAGGTTGAAGCTGAAAAAGCAGTTGAGACAACAGAAGTAAAGAAGCCAGCTGCCAAGAAAGCTGCTCCAGCAAAGAAAGCAACTGCTGAAAAGAAAACAGCAGCCAAGAAACCTGCCGCCAAGAAGACAACCGCCAAGAAGACAACTGTTAAGAAAGTTGCCAAGCCGGAAGTTGTCAAGAAGACAGTTAAGGACTATGAAGATGTCATTAACTGGAAAAAGGGTGAAGCTCATGCCATGGACTGGCTGTATATCGAAATCAATGCAAACGATCTGCTGACGGAAGTTGAAGCGGGTGTCGACAACCTGGCTACAACATGCGAAGCAATTCTGAACTGCATGCTCGAAGGTGACGGCTTTATCGTTGAACCGGCGGAAGAAAACAAGGTCTCCGATACTCTGACAGTTCGCTACTACTGCGACAACCTGAGTGAAGACCGCAGAAAATACTTCGACGTATTATAATCTGCATGGAAAGATCTGATCTGATCAGATCTTTTTTTTCGCACCGGTGTCAAAAAGAAACATTCGTCTGTTATGATAATGTCGTTTGATAAAGGAGCCAGCTATGAAAATGTCAACACAAAATGACAAAGAATAGCAGGCATTATGAAAACATGGATTTACGGAAGTAAATCAAAGAAGATATGGATTATTTTGTAGTTCTATGAAAACCTGTCGTTCGGAATCAGTTGATGAAATCGTCATCGGGGTGATTCAGAATAAAGAAGATGTATCTGCAGAGTTTGGAAGCACAGTGTCCTAAGGCATTGTAATGAGACTTCCCCTCAGCGATCTTGCGGTCATAGTAGTCTTTCATTTTTGAAGGATGTTTGCGAATGTTGTTGGCAGACCAGATCAAAGCGTAGCGAAGGAGTTTATTCCCGCGCTTGGACATCCTGGTTTGAGTTGCCTGCCAGGTACCTGACTGTCTGATAATGGGATCGAGCCCGGCATACGCGATCAATTTGTCAGGCGACGCAAAACGGTCTATATTGATGATGGCAGACATGATGTAGGCGATCTCGATCGAATTCAATCCTTTGACCTTGTGCAGAGGAGAGTCGATAACAGTTGGGGAACTGGTTATAGCAGCTTCGACTTCATCAATCTGCTTTTCTAATGATTCGAGCATCTGAACGGACTGCCGGATCTTGAGACCTATGGCATCAGAAGAGATACCAACGGAAGATATGGCAGCTTCTTTTACCGCCTTGATCTTGTCTTGAGGAAATCTGTTATGAGAGGCATCCTTAGCCAGTTTCAGAAGATGATCGATCCTGGTTGAAGAGATACTGGCAGCTGTGGGGCGCTCCTTGAGAATCGCACGAATCGCCTTGGAATGAATGCCATGCTTATCTACGACAGATTCCAGTTCAGGGAAGACACGGTCCAGATAGGAGAGAAGCTGGATCTTGAGGCGTGAAGAGCGCTTCATGATAGCGTCACGATGAATACAGAGTTCTTTCAGTTCATTAAGGAAGAAATTCTCTTCGAGGAGATGACGATATTCAAACGACAGGTATGAGGCAATGGCACGGGAATCGATGTTATCGTTCTTGGCATTCCTCAAAGAAAGTGATCTGAACCGGGAAGTCATAAAGGGGTTGATGAGAAAGCACCTGTATTTCTTTCCGGACAGATAGCTGAACAAGGTCTGATGGTAGTGGGCAGTAGATTCAAAGCCGATGACAACATCATTCCGGGCGACATGTTCATACTTGGCGATGTCAACGCCGACAAAAAAGGTCATAAAAAGACCGCCTTTCCAGAAACCTTGTCTGAACTATGGCGATCTTATCGTGTAAACTTGCGAGACATGAAGATACGAAGACCTATCCAGCTATGAACAGAATGATAAGAAGCCATAGACTCACGCTCCTTGAAGTAGATAAACCACAGAAATGTATAAGAGAAAGGTTTCTACTTCATTCTAATTCAAAGGCTTAGAAAGGATTGTGATATTCATGTGCTGACAAGGTACATGTGTATCATACAAG
>CADBEA010000069.1 GCA_902793635.1 uncultured Erysipelotrichaceae bacterium
CATTATCAACACCAGAGCTGAGCAGATACGTGTTCTGGAAAAGAAAATAGAAGAATTCAGTCACCAGCTAAATTCTCCTATCATTTCCATTCCCGGTATTTCTCACATAACAGGAATGACTATTCTTGCGGAGATCGGTAAAATCCAAGACTTCCCTGAAGGAGCGAAACTGATATCTTATGCAGGAATGGAGCCTCTTGTTCACCAGTCCGGCAAATATGACGCTGCACATATGCCCATATCCAAGCACGGTTCAAGGTATCTGCGCAAAGCCCTGTATCAGGCTATCTTCACAGTCTGTAAATATAACCCGGTCTTCCAAGATTATTATACAAAGAAACGCAATCAAGGGAAGTCACACCGATGTGCACAAGGCCACTGTGTCCGCAAACTTCTCCGTGTGATATACAAGCTTCTCAGTACAAATGTCTCTTTTGATTCTGAGCTGATCCATTAACTCAGACACGACATAATCTTCCGCATAATCAAAGCTACAAATGTAGTTGTTTTAACTGTACACTATTCACGATTTCAAAGAACACTTTTCTGAGATCTGCTGGATTTAGATGAAATCTCAGATCTTAGTCAAAATCACTTGACTTCCTTATAGTTAAATCTCCTTCATATGTCCAGCCATGATCGCCGTGGTAGATCATCAGATGCGTCATACCGCCGTCGATGCAGACATTCTCACCGGTAATAAAACCGGCCTTCTCTGAACATAAATATAATACCATGGCGGCAATATCCTGCGGTACTCCGACCCGTCCCGATGGCTGTTGAGATGCGTCCGGACCGCTGTAGATATTCCCTTTTGTCTCGATCCAGCCGGGTGATACGGAATTGACGCGGATCCTGCCGGCAAAGGAAGCGGCCAGGGCATGGGTCAGAGCGGCGATACCACCTTTGGCAGCCGTGTAACTTTCCGTCTGCGGCTGACTCATACGGTCTCTTGAAGAAGAAATATTGACAATGGCACCGCCTTTGCGGAAATACGGCGCAAACAGTTTGGCAAGATAAAACGGCGCGGCTGTTCCGACTGCCAGGGCATTCATGAATTCATCATAGGAACAGGTATCGATGCCTTTCATCAGCGGCAGGGCGTTGTTGATCAGATAATCAATGTTCCCGTGCTTTTGAATCACATGCTGTACAAACGCTTCGATCACCTGCGGATCAGCAAGGTCACCGGTATACCAGTCCCCTTCGCGGCGGTCAATGATTTCCACCACGGCACCTTCCGCCCGGAACATTTCGGCAATACAGGCTCCGATACCCTGGGCACCGCCGGTCACGACCGCGATTTTTCCGGTATATTCCGCCATTTGCTTTTCCTCAGCGGGTAAAGGCAAGACCGGCTCTCTGCAGAGCTCTGACGATCAGCGGCACGAGGATCAGATCAGCCACGATAGCCGGAGCTGTGCCGATGAAGTAAGCACTGATCCAGGCCGAAAAGGAATATTCACCGGCATTGAGAATAAAGCCGGTTACCAGACCGCCGGCAATACGGCCGAGGATCATGGCAACGATCAGTGACAGATAGATCTTCAGCATCGGTGCATCGCTTTTGATCAGCTTCATGCCCAGACCGCATACCAGACCGTAGACACCCAGTTCAACCATCATTGCCCAGGGACCGTTCGGCGGCAGCTGATTGATCAGATAGGACAGAGCCGGTGTCAGGATACCGCAGATCATTCCCTCGATTGGACCAATTGCCAGACCGGCGATCATGATCGGGAAATGCATTGGTGAGAACAGACGCAGGATCGGCTGACCGCCGAAGTTCTTCAGGACCGTTACGATGACAATGCCGATGGCAATCATCAGGCCGCTTAATACAATGTTCTTTGTTTTGTTCATTTCACTTTTCCTCCCTTTGCGTGAATAAAAAGAAAGACATACAGGAATATTGCGATTCGTGTATGCCTTCTGGAATACGTTTCTTATGGTTCTTGCACAAGCCGGCACAACTGTCCGATCGCTTCTGCGACCAGCTTACCGGTATTTGTTTCGTTTACGCCGACGATCAGCGAACCGCAGTGCTGGAAGGGAATCAGGATCCTTTCCGCATTGCTCTGACCGACAGCCTCAGCCATCCGCGCTGTCACTTCACCAAGCATGGCATCCGCGATGGCAATGCCGATCGGGCCGATAATGATATCGGCACTCCGGCAGCCTACCACTACGGCATTCTCACCGGTGGCCGCCCGGGAAGCTCCCGCTTTCAGCATATTGGAAGTGGCGGCACTGTTGGTTCCGACAGCAGTGATATCAAGATCCGGCATCTTTTCCCGGATACCGTTGATGATCTGTCTGCCGATGCCGCCGCCCTGAGCGTCAATGACAAGTACTTTTTTCATTACTTCACGATCTTCTTGAACGGCTTGACTCCCTCAACCGCCTTCTTCGGGCAGATGCGGACTTCGTCGTTGTCCAGATCGATCAGCACATATCTGTTGTTGCCCATGCCGAGTTCATGCATGTAGCTGAGCTGTCTGACGCCGTGTCTTGTTTCGATTCTTTCCACGAGATCCTTGTGGTCTGCTTCGCACATTGCATAAACCAGATCCACACAGGCCTGATCAAGTGCGCAGATATCGGTGGAAGAGAGAACGCCGACGTTCGGTGTTACGACCGGTGCCGCGGCTTTGCCGGCACAGTCGCAGTCAACAGACATGTTTCTCATGACGTTGACATATGTGATGTGTTTGCCGAAGAAGTCAATCGTCGCCTTGGTTGACTCAGTGATCTTCTCCATCAGTTCATTCTCGGTAACGCCCCAGTCATTGCCGTTCTTGGCATGGATCATACCTTTGCCGATACGGCCGTCCGCGCAGCCGATACCGATGTTCTTGTTGGAGCCGCCGAAGCCGCCCATTGTATGACCCTTGAAATGGGTCAGGACAAACATGGAATCATAATCGACCATGGTCTTGCCATGTGTCATATGATCGAACCATCTGCCGCCCTTGACCGGCAGATCGACTGTTCCGTCCGCATCCATGATATCAACCGGGCAGAAATCCCAGCCGTTGTACTTCAGGGTGTCGAGATGTTCTTCTGTCGTGTAACGGTCACCTTTGTAGAACGTGTTTGTTTCAACGATCGTCGCGTCCTTCAGGGTTTCTTCCCCTTCCATGACTTCCTTGACCCAGCTTGCCGGTGTGAAGTTCGGACCGCCTTTTTCACCGGTATGGAGC
Source organism: uncultured Erysipelotrichaceae bacterium (assembly GCA_902793635.1). Lineage (GTDB taxonomy): Bacteria > Bacillota_I > Bacilli_A > Erysipelotrichales > Erysipelotrichaceae > Bulleidia. Next base: position 3,204 of record CADBEA010000069.1, read on the forward strand.
TTGATGGCTACCTTGCCGCAGATATTGGCATTGACTTTTTCATAAGCCTTTTTAATGCCGGCCGGGGAAATATCACGGGTGAAGTAAACGATTGACTCGTTGCCGGTTCTTTCCTCGTAAGGAATATTCTTCATTTTGTCTGTCATTCTTGACCTCCTATGTTCTTCAGAACATATCTTTCTGAGCATATTTTATCACATTTGATATCCATTCTGAGTATCAACGCCCCGACAGAAAAGAGGTCGGATGTCTGAATGATATCCGGTATCTTTGTCACACAACTCTTCCCCTTTCGTAATAAAATACATAAAGAGAGGTTTTTTCTATGAAAACAAGATGGTATAAGAACGCAGTCGTCTATCAGATCTATCCGTTCAGCTTCATGGACGCCAACAATGACGGCTGGGGTGATATTGAAGGAATTATTTCCCGCCTGGACTATATCAAAGATCTCGGCGTGACGGCGATCTGGTTCTCACCTTTGTATCAGTCCCCCGATTACGATTACGGCTACGATATCAGTGACTACTGCGCCATTGATGAAAAGTTCGGTTCCATGGCTGATTTTGAAAGACTGCTGGAAGAATGCCACAAGCGTGATCTGAAAGTGATCATGGATATGGTCATCAACCACACCTCCACGGAGCACCGCTGGTTTAAAGAGGCACTGTCTTCACCGGATTCCCCCTATCGGGATTACTATATTATCCGCAAAGGGAAATACGAAAACGGCAAACTGCTGCCGCCCAGCAACTGGGAATCCACCTTTACCGGTTCGGCCTGGGAAAGGATCGGTGAAAGCGACGAATTCTACCTTCATCTTTTCTGCAAGGAACAGGCTGATCTGAACTGGGAGAATCCGGTTGTCCGCGAGGAAATCATCAATATCCTGAACTTCTGGCTGAAGAAAGGTGTGGACGGTTTCCGCTTCGACGTCTTCAACATGTTCTCCAAAGTATATCCGATTCAGGATGACACGGAAAAGAATACTTTCCAGGTCGGTTCCCAGTATTATGTCGACGGTCCCCGTATGCATGAATTCCTGCGGGAGCTGAATGAAAAGGCACTTTCCCTTTACGACAGCTACACGGTCGGCGAATCCTTCCATCCTTCCGATGAAGACGCCCATGCCTATGTGAAAGAAGAAAACAGTGAACTGGACACGATCTTCAACTTCGCTCATCTCGACGCCGACAACATCGCCGGCAAGAAATTCTTCTGGAAGCCGTTCGATCTGAAACAGTTCAAGAAAGGCCTGCTCGATCCGCAGATCTCCTACTATAAAGACGGCTGGAACACCCTGGTACTGGAAAACCATGACAATCCCCGCAGTATCAGCCGTTTCTCGATCAACACAAAGAAGTATCATTACGAAGCTGCCACGATGCTGGCGGTGATCACCTATATGGGCTTCGGAACTCCGTTTATCTACATGGGCCAGGAAGTCGGTCTCACCAACACCGAGTTCAGAAACATGGACGAACTGAAAGATCCGGTCAGCCACTTTGTCTATGACCTGATGCGCAGCTACGGCATGCCTTCCTTTGTTGCCTTCCCATGCATCAGATACGGCGCCAGAGACCACGCCCGGGTGCCGATGCAGTGGGACGACTCCGTTAATGCCGGCTTCAACAAAGGTCATACACCATGGCAGTGCATGAATCCGCAGTATCCGGTAATCAACGTCAAAAAGGACCTGGCAAACAGCCGCTCGATCTACCGTTTCTATCAGAAACTTCTCGCTTTCCGCAAGAACAGCGAAACAGCCATCTATGGCGAGACCCGGGAATATAATCACAACAACACACGGATCATCTCCTACAGCCGTACCTGGCAGCGGAAAAAGCTCTTTGTCATCGGCAACTTCTCCTCTTATGAAACGTACTACCGACTGCCGGAACTGATGAACAAAGACGAACTGGTCCTCAACAATTATGAAAACATCGACCTGAACGGACTGGATATCAAACTGATGCCCTATCAGGCTGTCGTATTCGAAAAGAAATAAGCAAATAGGGTAGAGAGGGAGCTTTAGCTCCCGTCCCTCCCGTTGCACCGTACGTACGGTTCTCGTATACGGCGCTACATTTGTATTGTCAGCACGAACTG
>CADBEA010000070.1 GCA_902793635.1 uncultured Erysipelotrichaceae bacterium
AAACGAAAAATGAGAGCGAGCGATTAGCCAGCTAATCGTTCCACTCTCATTTGAGCCCGTCCGCGAGGTGACTCGAACACCCGACCTACCGCTTAGGAGGCGGTCGCTCTATCCAACTGAGCTACGCAGACACGTCCGGAAACCCGCATAAATACTGGGTTTTTTGCCTTTTTGAGGCCCGGTAAATGATTTATGATCTCGGCTGATTGCTAATTCAGCCGGAGACTTTTGAGATGTTTTTTCGATTCGGTTGCAAGAGGGTGAAACTCTTTTTAAAAGTAACTCTTTCGCAACCAGCGTCGATTTTTTGACTGGAATCGAACTCCAAGTACACAACTTTTTCTTGCTGCGTTTCACCACCCTGATTTCTTAGGAGGCGGTCGCTCTATCCAACTGAGCTACGCAGACATACAATATAAAGTTCTGCAAATACAGAACATTCATATTATACACGATTCATAATGTTTTGCAAGTCTTTTGTCTTTCCGTTCTTTGTGGCTTCTTTGTGTTCAGGTGTACCTGTTCAGGTCTTCAGCTTCAAGTTCTTCGGGTCTTCAGGCTTTGGTTCTTCGCGTTTCTGTTTCAGTTCTTCAGTAGTTCATTAGGTAGTTCTTCAGTAGATTTTCAGTAGTTCTTCAATTCAGTTCTTCGGACCTTTGTAATGTATGCACAGCATGGTCAGGTCATCGAACTGTTCGGCATCCTTTACAAAGTCGTTGACTGCGGCTGTGACTCTGCCCAGGATCTTCTCCGGAGTCTCGTCGGGATTCTGGTTCAATACTTTCAGGATCCGGTCGGTTCCGAACAGAGTATTTTCCGCATTCATCGCCTCCGGGAGGCCGTCGGTGTAGACAAAGAGTCTGGCGCCGGGTTTCAGCTGCAGTTCATAGTTGTGGTATTTCACATCTTCCATGCCGCCGACGACAAATCCATGGCGGTCCTTAATGATTTCAAACCGGTCTCCCGGCTGCATGAGGACTGGATATTCATGGCCGGCGTTGGCCGCAGTCAGTTTGCCGGTGGAGAGTTCCAGGATGCCCATCCAAACCGTGACAAACATCTCTTCCTTGTTGTTGGGGCTGATGGCATCATTCGCCATTTCCAGAATCTCCGAAGGAGTTTTTCCCATTCTTGCCATGTTTGCCAGAAGGATCATGGAGATGGTCATGAACATAGCTGCGGGAACACCTTTTCCGGCAACATCCGCTATAACAAGGCAGAGATGGTCTTCATCGACAAAGAAAAAGTCATAGAAATCTCCTGCGACCTCCTTAGCCGGATCCATGCTTGCGTAGATTTCGAATTCATTCCGCTCTGGAAATGCGGGGAAGCTGTTGGGAAGCATCGACTCCTGAATACGTGCCGCCAGAGCCAGCTCTGTGCTGATTCTCTCCTCTTCCGCAGTGATCGCTGCGATCTGTTCCATATAATGGTCGATCTCTCGGGCAAGTACGATAACGTCCTCTGCCAGTTCACCGATTTCATTACTGGACCGGATCTGCGAAAGGTTTTCTATGGTCTCCTTACTGTTCTTGGTTTGTGAGTAAGTGCGGATATCCTGCTGTACTTCCTTCAGCGGACGAATAATGAAATATGCGATCAGCGCAAGACAGATCACTGACAGGAAAAGCTGGTAAAACACCGCAAAGCTTGTTCCGCCGGCGGTTTGTGAATGGATGACAGAATTTAGATCTGTCAGATTAAATGTCATGCCGATGAGAAGGATCCTGTCATCTATTTGTTCCAGCAGAGAATAATAATCGACATAGTTTCCTGCATCCGCCAGATATGTATAGTTCTTCTGCGCATTGCGCATAGCCTCCGACTGGCTTTCCGATACCTTGACGGTGGTTCCCAGGGTATATACTTCTTCATAATTTCTTCCGCGTACGGCTCCGGGATCCGCCGCGCTGAAAATAAAGAACTGATCTTCATAATAGTAGTCTGTGGATACACAAAATAAGTAATCGATTTTATAGGATCTTTTGATCTGATTTACATGTGTGATCAGCCAGGAATATGTGATCTCGGCATAGAGCTTCCGGTCTTCTTCCGTGAGGGATTCGATTTCTTCCGTCGTGACGTAGAGCAGCTGCAGGTCGGGACAATGACTTCTCAGCAGCCGGCACTTCTCCTCAGTCCTGGTACCGGTCTGATATTCTGCATCGTATTCAATGTCCAGTTCCTCGCTATGTTCATACCAGTAGCGTAAAAGCCATTCATGCGCAGGGTACTCCTCAACACACTTTTTTACCTCAGCTGCTACTTCCTCAGCCGTCATTTCTGTCTGTTTCTTGACATTGGTAACAGAGACCATGTGCTGTGTGTAATAGGTAAAAATGCCGCTGGCCAATATACTGATTGCAAAAAGAATTGCAACCTGCGTCAGGATTCCTATCTTTTTCCGTTTCATAATCATCAAATTCAGTCTCCTCCGGAGTTCCCGTTCTTTTCGGCCTCCGTACTGTCCCGGCTCTCCCGGGCCTCCGGGTCATTCTTTCAAGACTCGCTTGCGGGTCTTCTCTCTTGCGAGTCTTCTCTCTTACGAGTCTTGCTCGCCGGATGCGGGTTGCCCATAAGGGCAACATCTTCCGCACATGCGAAGCATGTGCTGCCGCCTCCGTTCTGCATTCACAGGAACCTCTGTACCGCATGGAGTGGAGATTTATCAGACATGTCGGCATCAGAATGATCATTCATGTATGGCCGACCGTTTTACCCGTCAGACAATCCTTTATCGCACCTTTTCTATTATACCTGTTCTTTCTTCTTTCGTGTATTCTCAAATATTCAAATATACTTTTATTTCACGGGTTATGTTTCTGTTCACGCTCTCGATAAGGTGTGAACAGGAATAACTTGCGAAAAAAACAACACGCGGGCTTCGGCACAAAAAAACAGGACTGCCGCATTCATAAACGAATGCGGCAATCCTGCCTGTCACTATTGTCACTGTTCCAAAACCGGCATGAGCCGTTTGAGCCGTTACAAAAGCCTGTGTCCTTACACTTAAACCCTTAGGCATTACCCGGGTCTGCAAGAACTGTATATCCTTTCAGCGTATATGAGGCGTCTTTAAGAGCCGAAGCAAAACGTTCTTCACTGACAGACTCTTTTGTAAGTACCTCTGCTTCTTTTTTCCCCAGATTTACTTTTCCCCATACACCGTTCATATTGTTCAATGTATTTTCGACATTTCTTGCACAATTGCTGCACATCATGCCGTCTATTTCCAGACGGTATCGATAGGGGTAATGCGAGACATCCGTGTCCTCGACTTTCCTGGAGGGCACAGACTCGGCCGTACCGCAGCAGCTGCTCTTCGCTTTGCCGCGCGCTTTCTGCACGGTCTGCCAGACTGCGAAGACAATCAGCAAAATACCGGCAGCTATAATGATTTTATCCATTTTTAAAACCTTTCCGGTCTCATGCAAGACTCGCCCGGGAGTCTTACACGATGAAAAAATTCTGATAATCAACAGGAGAGACGGTTTTCCGCCTCTCCTGCATACATTTCCTATTTGCAATTCTTTGAAGCACTGAAGTCCCCTGAAGTACTGTGTTTTTTGCCGTACTTCTGGCAGGACCCGGCATTCGGGCAGCCGATACAAACTGTACCGCGCTTTTTTTCCCGGATAATATACCGGATTGCGAGAGAGACAACGAGTACCAGAACTACAATCGAAATAAAGGTAGCCAGATTCACAGTCATTCTCTCCTTTCAAAGATTTTACAAATGATTCAAACGCTTATGTGCTTACGCTTTGGCGCCCTGTTTTACAGCCTGGTGCAGTGCGTATTCCTCATCGAAGTGAGACCTGATTCTCTTTCCGATCAGAACAACTGCGGCAGCCATGCACAGAACCGCGATCAGTCCGGGAACAAAGCCAACGCCCAGATGACCTTCTGTGATCAGAGTACCGAACTGATAGATGATGAATGCAACCGTATAACCGGTTCCCAGCTGCAGGCCGATCGCGCCCCACAGCCAGCCTCTGCTCTTCATCTCGGAATTCATAGCACCGATTGCTGCGAAGCAGGGAGGTGTGTAGAGGTTGAAGAACAGATAAGCCAGAGCCGTAACGGAAGTAAGACCCATGGTAAGTGCTACCTGATTTGCACCGCCGGTAAGTGCGAGCTCATCTACATCAATGAATGCAGTGAGGCCGTAAACGACTGCCAGTGTACCGACGACATTCTCTTTTGCAATGAAGCCGGTGATTGCTGCCGCTGCCAGCTGCCATACACCGAATCCCAGAGGGATCAGGAGAACAGCAAAAGGAGTAGCAATAGAAGCAAGGATGGAAGTATTCTCAGCACCCTCTTCTACGACCTGGAACTGCCAGTTGAATGTCTGCATGATCTGAACGACGGTGTTGCAGATCAGGATGATGGTAGCTGCCTTGATGATGTATGCTTTCGCACGCTCCATCATGGACTTGAAAGCAAATTTCAGGCTGGGAAGCTTGAACTTGGGAAGTTCCATGATGAAGAAGGATCTTCTGTACTTATAACCGGTGATACCCTTGATCAGCAGAGCGCCGAGGAAGATCAGGAGCAGTCCGAAGAAATAGCTGAGTGTGCTGACCCAGCCGGCACCGTTGAAGAAGGCGCCTGCAAAGAGCGCTATGACCGGGATCTTGGCTCCGCAGGGGATGAAGGTGGCGAGCATGGAGGTCGCTCTTCTCTCTCTCTCATCACGGATGGTACGGCAGGCCATGATGGCGGGAATACCGCAGCCTGTTCCGATGACGACCGGGATGACGGACTTTCCGGACAGACCGACTCTCTTGAAGATCGGATCCATAACCGCACTGACACGTGCCATATAGCCGCAGTCCTCAAGCAGGGCGATCAGGAAGTACATGACCATAACAAGAGGAAGGAAGCCTACAACAGCACCGACGCCGCCGACAATACCGTCTGCCAGAAGTGCGGACAGGATGGCGGGGCTGTTCTCGAGCTGACCTGCAACCCATCCCTGGAACATCTCAATGTAGCCGACCAGCCAGTCTGCAACCAGAGGTCCCAGCCATGCCTGGGATACCCAGAAGACAAACCACATGACCACTGCGAAGATAATAATACCCAGAATAGGATTGAGAAGGATCTTATCAAGAGAGTCCTGCTTATTGATCTCTGCGGACTTGACTGCTCTCTTCTCTACCTTGGCAACAATATCATTTACAAATTGATAGCGCTTACGGTCTTCCGCGTCAACGGCATTCTTGTCATGAAGATCGATGTCGGCCTGCACATAGGGTGCCTTCTG
>CADBEA010000071.1 GCA_902793635.1 uncultured Erysipelotrichaceae bacterium
CTGAAAACACAAGATGACGTCGGAGAAACCCTTCGCAAGGTTGCTCTCCGGGAAGCAAGGAAAGAAGCTAAGAAGGCTGAGAAGCTTTCTGCTGAAGGCAGCGAGAAAGTTGATCGGCGAAGGAAGAAAGTCACCGCGAAGAAGTAAAACTCTGCGTTCAAAGGATGCTGTCTTCTGTGTGGAGCAGGCATCCCGTGAACGCAGGGAGGCCGGGGCGGAAGCTGATCAGATCCCGGCGGACCGGATTCTTGCGGATCATACTTCGGGCAGTCTCGTGATGGACACCGAGGCGCAGCTGAACGAGTATTTTTCAGGGAAACGGCGCAGCTTTGATCTGCCGGTTCGCCCGGAAGGAACCGGGTTTCAGAAAAATGTATGGGAACATCTTTGCGATATTCCCTATGGTGTGACGCGAACCTATGGCGAGCTGGCAGAAATGACAGGAAATAAGAAGGCTTCGTGCGCTGTCGGAATGGCGAATCACTGCAATCCGATTCTGATTCTGATTCCATGTCACCGCGTGATCGGTGCAGATGGAAGTCTGAGCGGATATGCGGCGGGCATCGAGGCCAAGAAATATCTGCTGCAGATGGAACAAGAGTATTCCAAAGGAGTGAAGTAAATTCTCCTTTTGTCGCTAAGGAGGCCAACCTCTTCACCGGCACCGTGATGGACAATATCCGCTTCGGCACTCCTCAGGCGACGGATGAGCAGTGCATTGCGGCGGGGAAGCTTGTCAATGCGGACAGCTTCATCCAGATGCTGCCGCAGAAGTATGATACGGTGCTCATAGGCGACGGCAGCGGTCTGTCGCAGGGACAGCGTCAGCTGCTTTCCATTGCCAAAGCTGCGATCAGCGATCCGCCCGTCATGATCCTTGATGAAGCAACTTCATCGATTGATACGCGTACCGAAAAGATTGTTCAGGACGGTATGGACAATCTGATGAAGGGCAGAGCGGTATTCGGCATTGCCCACCGCCTGTCTACGGTTGGCAATGCCGATGTCATCATGGTTCTTGATCATGGAAGAATCATCGAGCGTGGCAGCCATGAGAAGCTCATGGCCAAAAAGGGCATGTACTACGGGCTTTATACCGGTGCCGTTGAGCTTTCCTGATTAATCTGATTTCCATTGTGTTTGTGACCTCTGAACCAGCCCAGCTGGTGCAGGGGTTTTCTTTTGTGCGTCGCATTTTCCTGCATGGCTTTTAGGGTTCGCGAAATAAACAGGTCCTGTTATGGAGGGAAAAACACATGAAATCCATGACAGATTGCGACGAACACGGCTTGACAGTTCCCCAAGGGAACGGGGGTAAGGTCAATAGCAGAGAATGCGAACAGATGATGAGTGTTCATGAAGTATGCGCCGCTTTCGGCATCACGAGAAAGAGACTGTATTTCTACGACAAAATCGATCTGCTGAAGCCGGCGGCACGTAAGGGAAAACAGCAGGAAAAGATGTATACCGACAGTTCCCTTGAACTGCTGAAACTGATACTCACCTATCAGGAGGCGGGTCTGACGCTGAAGGAAATCAGGACTCTGATCAATGAAGAGCAGGCGGATGAGGCAGCTGTCCTTCGGGGCGCCAGAAACCGTCTCATCCGTTCCAGAAACAGAATCGACACGCAGGTAATGAAACTGGATCAGCTCATTCAGAAGAAAGAGGGGGAAAATTTATGAAGCTTATCAAGATGGAATGCCCGTACTGCGGCGCAGAGCTGCAGGTCGAAGAGGGAAAGAAGATTGCGACATGTCCGTACTGCGGCAAGAACGTCGCGGTCGACGACGAAAAGAAGGAAACAATCGTTACCGTGAAAGATGAGGCGAAGCTTCAGGAAGCCAGCCTCAAACAGCAACAGTACCAGGACAGCCTGGAAGAGAAGAAGAAGGAGGCTGTCCGTGCCTTCCGTCACACCAAAGGATACAAGGCAATCATTTTCCTCATGATTCTTGCCATCATCGGCGGCGCCGCCGCATTATTCACCGGAAAGACGCTGGCACTTGTGATCGCGATTGCCCAGATCGCGCTGCTGGTGCTGGGACTGCTTTCGGGAGAGGATCGCGTCCCGGCACTTGCCAAGGTTCCGGAAGTGATCTTCATCGTTCTGGCTCTGGTTCTTGCGGTTCCGTATGCCACCACAGTAAAAGCAGAAAAGCAGGAGAAGCTTGTCTGGCCCGACACGGAGCTTTCCGCCCGTCTTCCGCAGCCGGATTCGAAGTATGGGTATGTAATTACCAGTGACGATGAGGAGCTGGATGTCGTTGTTCAGAAATTCGATGGTGAACAGTATCAGGCTTATGTCCGTGCCTGCAAAGACAAGGGATTCACGGTCGATGCAGAAAATGATACTGATTCCTATGCGGCGGCGGACCAGGATGGATACATTCTTAATGTTACGCAGAGTTCCGATTCCACCGTTGAGATTGAGCTTACGGCACCGGCTGACTATGAAGAGTTCACGTGGCCGATCAGTGATCTTGCGGCTAAGCTTCCGGAACCTCCTGTGACCCGTGGTAATATCCAGATCGATACATCCGACCATCTGATCATGACTGTTCCAGATATGGACGAAGATGCCTTCAAGGCCTATGCGGCAGCGGTAAAGGATGCCGGCTTTGATCAGGATTACAGAAACGATGATGATTACTTCAGCGGATCTTCAACCGATGGCGTTAGAGTTTACATACGAGGGGAAATGGGAAATGTGATGGAAATCGACGTGCAGGCAGAAGAAACACCTGCTGTCGAAGCGACGGAAGAAGCTGCCCCCACTCCAACATCAACGCCCGCCCCGACGGTGGAAGCGACGCCGACACCGGAAGCCACGGCAACAGCAGCCTCCGGCATCCGCCCGGAGTTCAAGGAGGCGATGGACAGCTATGCGGCGTTCTTCGATTCATACTGTGACTTCATGCGCAGCTATGACAAATCTGACCTGACGATGGCGGTAAAGTATGCCGAGTTCATGAGCAAGTACGCAGATGCGATGAACAAGCTGGATGCGGTGGATGAAAGCGAACTGACGCCGGAGGAAGATGACTATTACATTCAGACGATGGCGCACATCAATAATTCGCTGGCACAGCTGGCAACCGAGATTAACTGACATCATTAACAAACAAGGCCATGCGGACACAGATAACTTCTGTGCCTGCATGGCCTTTTGTTCTACTGCCAGCATTAGTGAAAATGGCCGGCTTTTCGCAGACGATTCACCAGCAATGGAAGAAGAATCAGCTGCAGAATGATACCGGGCAAAGCGTTGATGAATCCCCCGGAAAGAAACGCCTGAAAGGTAAAGTGATTCTCTCCTGTGCTGAGCAGCAGTGTCTCAGCAATTCCCCATACAATCCGCCCCGCCAGCATGCCGCAGAGAAGGGAAACATAGATTGCCTTGAGATCTTTCTTTTTCGCCCGACTGTAGAGCAGTCCCGTAACGGCACCGTATGCGGCAAGCTCGAAAGCCATCGCAATCGCATTTGGATACATTGCAGGCATGCCGAAGAGGACAATGCGCAGCAGCGGACACAGGAAACCGATCAGGGCAGCAGCTTCTGGCCCGCAGGTATATGCCGCCAGAAAGATCGGCCAGTGCATCGGCAGAAGTGTCGCACCGATGGTCGGAATCTGCAGTACAAGGAAGGGAAGAACCTGGCCAAGCGCAAGAAACATTGCCGATAATGTCAGCGTCTGAATTTTAGAGTTCATACTTTTCTTTTTTATCACAGAGAGAGGACAATACGAAGCCAAATACTCTCGTATATATTTTCACAATTCATAGTGGCATATTGTGCAATAATCAGAAAGAATCATGCTATATTGGCACTCAGATTCTCCTGGAACAATCGATATGAGATGGTTGCTCTTTTTATAAGACAGGCCATAGTTTCGCCACATGTGGTGAAATATAGAGGTGCAATGTCTAAAATCTCCGCTGAGTAAGCCTGCAGTCACCACCCTGCTG
>CADBEA010000072.1 GCA_902793635.1 uncultured Erysipelotrichaceae bacterium
TTCTGACAAAAAAGTTCAGAAAAAAAACACCCATACTGTTTTCAAGTATGAGTGTCTGCATCATTAACTCAGTACAAACTTAACTTAATGACGTTGCCCTCATCAGGGTGTTTTTCAGCTGATCGGATCAAGTTCGATAAAAGTGCTCTTTTTCCAGGCAAACCACAACAGGGAACCGTCTTCCACTTCTTCATCAGTCTCGAGTTTCAGCGGTGTAAAGCCCAGCTTGCCGATAATCTCGGCATTGCGCAGCCTTGCCGGTTCGTCCTTCATGCTGTAGATATACGGCTCATCCTGTTTGTCTTTGCCATAGCAGGCGATATCAGGATCCAGTGAGATGGCTGAATACAGAGTGACTTCCTTTTTTCCCTCCGCAAAGAAGGCTTCGGAAAGGCGCATCAGGGAAGTGAAAATTCCTTTCCGCCGTTCATCTCGGGTCGTGTAGGCATTGGTATAGATGAGCACTTCCTCATCTGAAGAGGCGGTATGATCCTGCAGGCAGATCGTATCGAGAATATAGGCTTCCCAGTACAGCCAGTCGCTTTCCTGTTCAAAAGCATCGCGGATCTTCTCATTGCGCATATCAGCGGCAGATAGATGATACAGGGCAAGATCGCCGAGGATCTCCCGTTCATGATTGAAGACAAGGCCTACCAGCAGACTGACTTTTCCGGAAGTGGCATATGCGATATCCGTGATGCGGCTGCCGTTTTCATCCAGCCAGGGCAGACTGAAGAGGACCTGGATCCTGCCGTTTTCAGCAGTGACGGAAAAACGGAAGCTGGGATCTTTTTCCCGGTATCTTTGAAACATTTCCTCTGCAGAATAGGGAAACCATCCGGCAAGCAGATCAAAGGAAGTCTGCAGAAATGATGCGGTAAAAGGATTCAGAACGGAACCCTGCATGTTTTCTTCACGCGGTATTCTGAGCGGTCTGACCAGTTTCATGTGTCTGCCTCCTTACTGTCTATATATTAACGGAATTGAAGAAGATATGGACATAAAGAAAAGATGCAGTATCTGCATCTTGCCTGACAGGCCGGATCACGCCGATCCGGTCTGTTTACATTTCCATGATGATAAACAAAGCCCAAAGACCCAGCAGCAGAATCGCGCCAAGCAGAATGATGCCGAGGCTTTTGCCTGCTCCGAGCAGTGCACTGCCGATATGCTTTATGACAAAGCCGACGATCACGACGAGAAAAATGACACCAAGAATGGTAATGAAATCCATAGAAGTTCCTCCAGTTAAAACAATTCGAACATCAGATGCAGACCCAGCAGTAATGCGGAAGCGAGTATCACGATCATCAGGTTTCTGGCCAGATTCATCAAGGCGCGGCCCATGACACTGATGATATACCCGATGATCAGGACCAGTGCGATCCCGCCGAGAATAGTAAACAGTTCCATACCGGCCTCCTTACCGCTCAATCGATGCTTTATCGCATCTGGCAGTCATGTAATCCAGAACAAACTGAAACTGTTCCGGGTCGGCATAGATCTGATGGAAGCTCCACGGTCCCATGACACCGACCATGTCATGTTCGGGGACGGAGCGCAGCCGGCGGACATTTTTATACCGGGTAATATACAGATTGCCGTCTCTGCCGCCGGTGACACCGGGCGGGGACGTGCGGACGATCTGCTCGTCGTTCATGGCAAATGTCATCGTGTATTTGCCTTTGCACATAAAGCTCCAGATCAGCCAGCCGATCAGGCCGACAACAGCCAGCAGGCCGCCGGCTGCCAGAAAGATCTGCAGGGCAAACAGAAAATAACCGTTAAAGACGGCGATGATCGCGAATGCCAGACCGGCACCGATCATCATTTCCTCCAGAATATACAATGTCATGGGATGCTTGCGGATATCCTGAACATACGTCCAGCAGATCCGACCATCCGCGTCATATGTCATTCCCGAAGGAAGCTGCCGTGCTGAAGTACGCCGGCTGTCTGTCATATCAATCACCTCCGGATGATCCGCCTGAAACATGCATGATACATTCGTGCAGAGGCATGTATGCAGGCGGTTCTGATAGTTCCAATTTACCATATTCGAGCATCTGTGAACAGTTGGTCCATGCGAAAGAAAGGAAGGCGGAGGGGGAATGCTGTATTTCGTGGGTTCTCCGGTTGCCGTGCACAACAAAAGTCCCGCTTTTTGTGAATGCGGGACTTTGTCAATGCATATTACTGAGAATTACGCTTTGCTGTTCAGTCGAGATCAGCGCCGTTGCTTTCGCAGACCTTCTTGTACCAGTAGAAGGAATCCTTCTTACTTCTCGAGAAGTCGCCGGTGCCGTCGTCGTGACGGTTGACATAAACGAAGCCATAGCGCTTCGCATATTCACCGGTCGAAGCGGATACGAGGTCGATCGGTCCCCATGTCGTGTAGCCGATCAGCGGTGCGCCGTCATCGATTGCTTCACCCATGGCCTTGATATGAGCACGGAAGTAGTCGATTCTGTACGGATCATGGATACTGCCGTCTTCTTCTACCTTGTCAAAGGCACCGAAGCCGTTTTCGACAACCATCAGCGGAACGCCCGGATAACGGGAGGACAGTTTGTCCAGTGTCCATCTCAGGCCGGTCGGGTCGATCTGCCAGCCCCAGTCGGAAGCCTTCAGATACGGGTTCTTGGCACCCAGTGACATATTGCCGGCTGTCTTTGCGGCATTCGTGTCAGTTGTGACGCAGTTGGACATGTAGTAAGAGAAGGTGTACATGTCGACTTTGCCTTCCTTGAGGATCTCTTCGTCACCCGGCAGGATGAAGGAAGGATCAACACCCTGGTCTTTCCAGATCTTCTTAACATACGGCGGATATTCACCGCGGACCTGTACGTCACCGCACAGGTCGTTCTTCAGGGAGTCTTCATACTGTGTCTGCAGCATGTCGGCCGGATTGCAGGTCAGCGGATAGAGCGTGATGTGGCAGATCATGTTGCCGATCATGAAGTCGGGATTGATCTCATGGCCGAGCTTGACAGCTTTGGCGCTGGCGATGAATTCATGATGCAGAGCCTGCCATTTATGCTGGGTAACACTCTTGATGTCGGACAGCTTGATCGGCTCTGTCGCATTGATGTCTTCGTCTTCCATCAGACCCAGGCTGTACATGTTGCTCATGCCGCCGGAAAGGGACATCAGCGGTGTGTTGATTTCATTGAAGGTCAGCCAGTACTTAACCTTATTCTTGTAGCGCTTGAACAGTGTCTCGCAGTATTTGACGAACAGATCGATCGTCTTGCGGGAGTAGAAGCCGTGATACTTAGTGACGATTGCCCATGGAATTTCATAATGGCAGATCGTTACCAGCGGTTCGATATTGTACTTCTTGCACTCATCAAAGACGTTGTCATAGAACTGCAGACCGGCTTCATTCGGCTCAGCATCATCGCCGTTCGGATAGATTCTTCCCCAGTTGATCGACAGACGGAATACATTCCAGCCCATCTCGGCAAACAGAGCAATGTCTTCCTTGTAA
>CADBEA010000073.1 GCA_902793635.1 uncultured Erysipelotrichaceae bacterium
TGATCATGAACATCATCACGATGAACATGAAGAAGCGGTCTATTACTTTGAAGTAAAAGGTGTGGACTGTGCCGGCTGTGCGAAAAAACTGGAAGAAAAGATTGCGGCACTTGAGGGGCTGGAAGACGTCAGTTTCAATTATGACGAAAGCCTTCTGCAGTATACCTGTGCCCATGAACTGGGCAAGGACATGGCTGAGAAAGTCACTGCGCTGATTGCCGCGGAAGAACCGGAAGCGACAGTTACCGCGAAAGGTCATGCCCATGTGCATCATGATCACGATCACTGTGACTGTCACGAACACCATGAACATGATCATCATGAACATCATACGGTTACGGATCGTACGAAGCGTTTTTCCATCACCGGCATTGACTGTGCCGACTGTGCCGCCAAACTGGAAGGACATCTGGGAAAAATCACCGGCATCGAAAATGTCAGTATCAGCTTTATGAACAGTACGCTGATGTATGAATGCGATGAAAAAGACAGCGAAAGAATTGAACGGGAGATCCGGACGATCACTGCCAAAGAAGAACCTGATGCAATCATCGCGCCGCTCTCAGCCGGCCGGAATTATCAGTTCCGCATTCATAATATTGACTGTGCCGACTGTGCGAATAAACTGGCCCGCAAAGCAGAAAAAATCACCGGTGTCATCAGTGCCGATGCTGATTTCATGCATGAAATACTGAATATTGCCTGTGAGCCGAAAGATCTGCCGGCGGTAAAGGAAGCCGTGACTGCCATGGTACGGGAAGAAGAACCGGAAGTGGAAGTCAGTCTTCTGGAAAAGAAAGCCGCTGCCGATCAGCAGGAGGAAGAGGAAAGTGACAAGGTGATGGTCATCCGCCTGATAGCCGGTGCCGTGCTGTTTGTGGCATCACTGTTTGCTTCCGGCGGTCTGCAGACCGGACTGTCGGTTGCCTCATGGCTGATCCTCGGCTATGACGTTCTGCTGAAAGCAGTCCGTGGAATTGGCCGCGGTCAGGTCTTTGACGAACATTTCCTGATGGCGGTAGCTACCATAGCGGCGATATATCTGAAGGATTACCGGGAAGCAGCCGGCGTCATGCTGTTCTATCAGATCGGTGAGTATTTCCAGGATCTGGCTGTCAGAAGGTCACGCCGTTCCATCGGTGAACTGATGGATATCCGCAGTGAATATGCGATGGTTCTCCGTAATGGTGAATTCCAGAAAGTAGATCCTGACGAAGTTTCTGTCGGTGAAACGATCCGTGTCGTGGCCGGTGAAAAGATTCCTCTGGACGGTGTGATCGTCGAAGGCGCATCCAGCCTGAACACAGCTTCACTGACCGGTGAATCACGGCTGCGCGACGTGGATGTGAATGATGAAGCCATCAGCGGTGCCCTGAATATGAACGGAACGCTGCTGATCAGAGTCAGCAAGCCGTACAGCGAGTCAACCGTCGCAAAGATCCTCGAACTGGTGGAAAACGCTGAATCGAGAAAATCATCACAGGAGAAGTTCATCACGAAATTCTCCCGTTACTATACACCGCTGGTTGTCTTTGCAGCGATCATTACAGCTGTGATCGTGGCCGTGGTGAGCGGTGATGTCAACGAAGGAATCTATCGTGCCTGCACATTCCTTGTCATCTCATGCCCATGTGCGCTTGTCATCTCCATACCGCTTTCGTTCTTTGCCGGCATCGGCGGTCTGTCCTCTCAGGGCGTTCTGATCAAAGGCGCCAATCTGATCGAAGATCTGGCCAATATCACACATGTGATCATGGACAAGACAGGCACATTGACATCAGGCAGCTTCGCAGTCAGTGAAATTCTTGACACGGATGATCCGAAAGCCGTTCTGAAAGACGCTGCCTATGCGGAACATATATCCAACCACCCGCTGGCACTGGGAATCCTGGCGGCATGTGAGGAGGAAATCGATGAAACACTGATCCGGGATGCGGAAGAAATCGCCGGCCGCGGCCTGAAAGTAACGGTCAACGGTGAAACGATCCTGGCCGGCAACGAGAAGCTCATGCAGGATCATCAGATCGAATGTCCTTCCCACAGTGCCTCAGGAACGGTAGTCTATGTTGCCCGGAACAATCAGTATGAAGGTTGTATTATTCTGCGTGATCAGCTGAAGGAAACCGCCCGCAGCGCCGTGGACAAATTGCAGGCGAACGGCCGTGGCTGCTATATCGTTTCCGGCGACAGCAAGGCGATCGTTGACGAGACAAGTGCCGTGCTCGGCTGCCGGAAAGCCTATGGCGAATGCCTGCCGCAGGATAAGGTGGAAATCGTTGAAGAACTGAAAAAAGAAGGAAAAACCGCCTTTGTCGGAGACGGTGTCAATGACGCGCCGGTTCTGGCTGCGGCTGATATCGGCATGGCCATGGGCGCGCTTGGTGCCGATGCGGCAATTGAAGCGGCTGACGTCGTTATCATGGATGACAATCCGGAAAAGATCGTTCTGGCCATTGACGGCGCGGCCCGTATTCTGAAGGTTGCCAAACAGAATATCTACGGTGCCATCAGTATCAAGATCCTGACGCTGATCCTCGGCGCTTTCGGCATCGCCAACATGTGGATGGCGATCTTCGCCGATACCGGTGTTGCCATGCTGTGTGTGCTGAATGCCATGCGGCTGCTGTATATCGGCCGTAAAGCGTAACCCTGAAAAGACTTGCCGAAATGAAAAATGGCATGTATATTGACGAAGAGGTACAGCAATATGAGTATATTTGATATGATCTGCGTCGGAACTCTGGTTCTGTTCGTGGGCGGATATTTCTGGGTCATGGCTTCCCGGAAGGCGGCACCGCCAAAAGAGTGAATATGATAAATGCGGGAGTGATCTGATCACTCCCGCCTGTTTGTGTGCCAGGCATGGCACATATCTCGGAGGTTGAAACGTACCTCCAGCCAAGGGTGGTAACCCCTAAGGCTTAGCCGAATTCAAGGGTGTCCATCGCGAGGTGGAATCTGAAGGAAGAGGGAGGCAAACCGTCGGTCCGAGGGTCACGAACCACAATTGAGGCCGGTCACATGGATAAGCGTACAAACCAACGTGAAGTCCGAATAGTTACTTGATGTGGCAGGTAAATGAGGCGGAGAATACCGCGCAGTGGAGAGCGCAGTAACAACGAATGGTGAGAAGTCAGCCGAAGCCATAGTAGGAGGAAACTCCGAAGGGCTGAACGAAATTCAGTTTATGA
>CADBEA010000074.1 GCA_902793635.1 uncultured Erysipelotrichaceae bacterium
TGAAGGCCGAATATGAAAAGACCATTGCCGGCATCACGGATCAGAAGGAATTGAAGGACGAAAAATACGTCTACAAGAACAAGCAGTTCGATGCCAAGCTGACGTATGACAATGAGCTGCAGGCCATCAAGGACCGCCGTCATGAGGCGTTCACGTATCAGTACCATCTGATCGATAATCTCCGGATGTCGAAGTTCACTGTCGGGGAGCGCTTCGATCAGTGGCGTGAAAACTACAAGTACACGTTCAACCGCAAGCAGTTCTTCCTGAAGAACGGTCTCTATATCGTCATTGTGCTGATCTTCATCATGCTGGCGATCATTACGCCGATTCTCAAGAATACGCAGCTGTTTACGCTGACAAACATCCTGAACATTCTGCAGCAGGCTTCGCCGCGTATGTTCCTGGCGCTTGGCGTTGCGGGACTGATCGTGCTGACCGGTACCGATCTCTCGGTTGGTCGAATGGTCGGTATGGGCATGGTTACGGCAACGATCATCATGCACAACGGTGTCAATACCGGTGCCGTCTTCGGACACATCTTCGACTTCACCTCGATCGTTCCGGCGGGACGGGCATGGCTCGCATTGCTTGTCTGTGTCATTCTGACGACGATCTTTGCGACGATTGCGGGATTCTTCTTTGCCCGCTTCAAGATGCATCCGTTCATTTCTACCATGAGCAACATGCTGATCATCTTCGGCCTTGTTACCTATGCAACGAAGGGTGTGTCGTTCGGTGCGATTGATCCGTCGATTCCGCAGATGTTCATTCCGAAGATCAACGGGTTCCCGACGATTATTCTCTGGTCTCTTGGCGCAATCTTTGTTATCTGGTTCATCTGGAACAAGACGACATTCGGCAAGAATCTGTTCGCTGTCGGCGGCAACCCTGAAGCTGCTTCCGTATCCGGTATTTCGGTATTCAAGACAATTCTGAGCGCCTTCATGCTGGCAGGTGTCATGTACGGTATCGGCGCATGGCTCGAGTGCATGCGAATGGTCGGCTCCGGTTCAGCTGCCTATGGTCAGGGCTGGGATATGGATGCGATCGCTGCCTGCGTTGTCGGCGGTGTCTCCTTCACCGGCGGTATCGGTAAGATTTCCGGCGTTGTTGTCGGTGTCCTGATCTTTACGTCGCTGACGTATTCGCTGACGATTCTCGGCATTGATACGAACCTGCAGTTCGTCTTTGAAGGCATCATCATTCTTGCGGCTGTCACCCTCGACTGCCTCAAGTATGTACAGAAGAAGTAATCAATCCATCGCTTTACAAACGGAAAAGAAAAAGGTCCCCGCTGCGGCCAATGGCGTTAAGTTAAGGGCTTGAAAAGCCCTGATATCTGTTGCAGTTGGCATTCTGAGCCACACTGATGATTGAGATGATCAACGGTGTGGCTTTTCTTCCGGATCGTGTGATCAAAACTGACACATTTTGCCAAAACGAAAAGGACAGAGCGATTGCCTGTCACGAAAATCGGTGGATTTAGGTTTGCGGATGTTTTATACTCTGATCGTTAGGCAGATCTATACGTAAACAACTTTGCGGATTGAGAACGTATATTTCTAACAAACGATCTTCCTGGTCTGATTGGGATCAGGAACTTTTTTATTCTGAGTATCAGCTTCTCCTCATCAATATGGCCTGCAAGATACTGCCTGATATTTGTCACAGCAGAGCTGAAATTGAATCTGTACTCATGTATGGTGGCTGACTTTTCTGACGGCACGGCTGCCACAATGAACTGGCAGAGGTTATACAGAATTGTCCGCGCATAGATTTCCTGATAAAGAAACTGTATGTTTCTGCCATGAAATTCGGTAAGCCCGATAGTATATTTCAACTCGCGAAAACTTCCTTCAATGCCCCATCTTTGGTGATACAGCTCTTTCATTACGCTGATCGGGAACTGATCTCCTGGCAGGTTGGTAATCAGGCATTCATAAGTATCGTCGGTGATTTTGAATCGTACTGCCCGAAAATTCAGATAATACGATTCTTCTTCGATGGGAAGAAATCGGAAGACCTGATTATTCATGATACGGACATATTTTTCCGGATGCCGCTTTACTTCATTGGTCTGCAGTCTGGTAATTTCTTTTCCCAGATCAAGGTCGAACTCCTCATCCTTCAAATTCATGGTGCTGAGAATCCCATTGCTTGAGATATCTTTGACGCGAATGATGTATTTTATCTGGTTCTCAGTGAGAAATGCCAGCAGCTGATATTTCTCATAACCGCGATCGGCAATATAAATGAACTTTCCATATTTCTCTGCATTCTTTTCAAGCATTTCTTCTGCGGCATTGGGCTCATTTGATTTGGCTGCTGTATCAATCTCAATGTCGGCATAACAGCGATTCAAAACATCGTATAACGCATTCAGATGAAGCTGATTAAAGCCTCGTGCCATTCCGTTCTGGATATGATAAGTCTCACTGTCTTCCGGATTATATGGAATATTGATATCGGATCCGTCGGAAGCCAGAAGTCGATATCCCTGAAACCGATGATGGGAAGTTTCGCTATGTCATCCCAGGACGGAATCCTCGGAATATGCCAGTTATTTTTTCTGGGAAGGACGAGGACGGGATCCGAAGAGAACAGATAGTCGTAGTCAAGCCCTTCTTTCTGCCTGAAGCAGCCGACCAGACCCATATCAAACTTCCCGATCTCCACCTTCTGCAGAATGGATACGCATGCATTTGGTTTTACAATTGCATATACTCTTATGTCGGATAGCGATTGGGACAGATTGAAAAATGCGCAGGTCAATGTATCCAATATCGACAAAACCCAGCCTTCCGATATCGGATATGCCGGCTGGTATGTTTCCTTATCCGGTGCAAGTTCCAGCACGCGAGGCGGAAATTATGCCGAGTCTGCTGATGTACTGATGGTAAATAATTCCAAGAATGCCGGTCATACACTTATGCTGATCGATGGCGGT
>CADBEA010000075.1 GCA_902793635.1 uncultured Erysipelotrichaceae bacterium
ATCAGCATATTCCTTACCTCTTTGCGTTTAGATTAGTCTTTTTCCCGAAAATCGCTGTACACTGCCAGGTACATCAACTAATTCTTTGAAAAGAGCGTTCAGGAAAAATACGCAGATAAGCTGATCACGGATATAACTGTTGTGGATGTACTGGACAGTCTGAAGAGCTGCGCAGCTGTCTGCACAAGGGAATATACCAGCAAGCTGAAAAGTCTGTGGGGCAAGATCTTTGGTGTAGCCCAGATGCTTGGCATTCCGGTTACCGACTGGAGTAAGATCGTGGATCTTCCTTCTTCCGACAAGCACACCCAGCGCAGTCTGACGGAACAGAACATAACAGAAGAGGACTTCCAGAAGTTCTGCGGATTTATGGCAGAATACGGAAATTATGCACCGATTCAAAAAAAAGCGATCTTCCGCAGAGATATTGTGCTGCTGATGATTCGCTTCATGAGAATAACCGGTATTCGTCTTGCTGAAGCCAGGACGATCAATCGCAGCAACATCACCTTCCGGACCGTTACCATTGATGGAAAGGATGGCACTCAGACAAGCACAGAAGTGGCAGAAGTGCGTATAGAAACGGAAATGGGATCTACATTAACTGAAATGGATGTGGTCCGTGAAACTAAAACACCGCAATCTGTGCGTACTCTGCCTGTAAGTCCGGATGGTGCAGAAATCCTCAGAGAAACAATGGCCTATCATGACTATGATATTCTCTTCTGTGATTATGGCGGCGGCTTATTGAAAACCAGCGTTGTAGACAGTCTGCTTGCAAATGTAAGCAAAAAGTGCGGAATCAAGGTGTACGCCCTTCTGCTGAGGAAATCCTTCTCTGCCGATCTGTATGCCAACGGTGTCAATCCGGCAGTCACAAAGAAACTGATGGGACATAAAAGCGAAGAAATGTCACTGAACGCATATGCCAGCGCATCCGACAAAGATGTTTTCGATGTAATGATGAACCGGAAATACAAAGAATAACAAAGAAACTGTTTACGAATCTGTTTACGAATCAGGAAAAAACGAAAAAAGCCGCATAAATCCGCGGCTTTACAGTGGAGCCGAAGAGACTCGAACTCTCTACCTCATCGCTGCCAGCGATGCGCTCTCCCAGGTGAGCTACGACCCCATGTGCACTAAGAATTGTACCATACTTTAACAGGATTCCAAGTGTTTTTTTAAGAGAGGCCGTTATATCATTTCGGCAGTTTCAGTTGGCCGGCCATACCGTCGCTCTTTAGGGCGAGTTCCAGTTCACTCATATCTTTTTCCAGAGCGTCCATATTCTGGAGGTTGACGGTGCTGAGAATATTATCCAGCGCGTCGTCGATGACTTCCGCGGTGTGCAGAACCTTTCCTTCGTATTCCGACAGTGTTTCACTCTGGTTGGCATACTGCAGACGCTCATAGCGGGAAAGAACATTCAGGAAGGACGGAAGATATGTGGTGTACATCTTTTCCATCTGCTGACGCACATTCCGATCTTCGTTTTCCATCGTATGCAGTTTCTCCAGCTTGCCCTGCATCTCAACGCACTTTTCCTTCAGTTTGCATTCCTGCAAAGCCGAGGTCAGTTTTTCGAATTCCTGAAGCACGATTTCCGCTCTCGGTTTTGCCGGTTCAGCCGGTTTTTTCGGAGCCGGTTTCGGTTTCGCTGTATTCTTAGGCGTTGTTTTCACCTGCTGATAGGCATTCTTTCTTGCCTTGCTGTAAACGGTCTGTCTTCTGCTGTTTCTTTTTGTTTCAAAACCTAGAAGGTTCGGGGCAATGATATAAATGAAGAAAAGCACTACGGCGATCAGCGGCAGTAATGCAAATCCAACAGCGATAATCAGAATAAACAGTCCCAACAGTACTTCCAGCATATTAACCTCTTAAAAATCGTAGCACATTTTATCGCAGCCTTATAGAACAAGTTTCAGCTGCGGATCCAGCCAGGAAACCTGCTTCACATCTTTGACAACATCATCTTTCTGCAGATGTCCGATCAGCAGCGGGCTCTTGGGATCATGATCCTTCATGTTCCGCAGAACCAATTCCTGATCGTAATTGGCATAACAGTACCGGCAGAAATGCGCACAGGTATTGTAGGCACCGATATCGTTGCCAAGCAGACAGCTGCACCCTTCCCTGGCCGGTGTCAGTTTCGGTACATTGAGTTCAATGCCGAGTGTCTCTTCCAGCAGTTCCTCACTCATGCAGCCGCTGGTATTGACACCATATGCCGCTAAACGCGGATCTTCCAGGCATGTATATACACGCATGCCGAAATACGCGGCTGTATAGGCGAAATACTGGGTCAGTTCCACCTGATCTTCCCAGGATACTTCCCTGACTTCCGGGAAGTTCTTCTTGGTTTTCTCATAAAGATCGATGTAGCTGATCACGATGCGGCTGACATATCCCTGCAGCATTTTGGCGATCTTGTAGAAAGCCCGCCGGTGATAGCCCTTTGAATACTTTTCAGAAAGAAACACCGGATCATAGCGGAGGATCACGGAATCCCGGCCGACTTTCTTCGCCAGTTTCTGAATCGCTTCGATCGTATGATGCTTATCGGGCACATTCGGTTCGATATCCCGGCCGTACGGGGTCAGTGTCACATACCAGAGCTGACGGAAGTCCTTCAGTTCATCCAGATGTTCCAGCATCGGCTGCGGATTCTTGGTGCAGAAAGCGAGAATATCCACGCTTTCCGGATCCAGTTGATAGCGGTAAACCTGTTTTGGATAATAGGGATTTCTGGCCATGACAAATCCTTCATGAATTCTGTTCATGAACCATTCGCTGTAGTATGCAGGAATATCTGTGCGGCTGCCGGTATTAAGTATCATAATAATCAATAGGGTAGAGAGGGAGCTTTAGCTCCCGTCCCTCCCGTTGCACCGTACGTACGGTTCTCGTATACGGCGCTACATTTGTATTGTCAGCACGAACTG
>CADBEA010000076.1 GCA_902793635.1 uncultured Erysipelotrichaceae bacterium
CGGCGGGTCCGAGTGGTACCGGCAAGGCGGGTAAATGGTACCGCAGCGACGGCCAGTTGGTACCGGCCCCTCGAAAAACACATGAGAGGCGTTTCCGTGCTGACCGCCTCTCAATAACTGTTATTGCTGTTCCGCTACTTTTGGATGAAGCCGCTTTAACTCCGCTTCAATATCTCGGTCTCTCATGGAATCACCCTGAATTTGAAATTCATAAGCTTTTGCACATATCCGGTTCATGATTGCATCTGCCAGGCCTGGCGATGCCTGACTTAGACGTGTATACATCTCATCTTTCATCAATTGGGAACAGATAATGAAGGAGCGGGGTTTGATTTTTCTTGGCCTTTCGCTGACCAGGCGATACAGGTATTCCGTTTCTTTCTTATCGATACTGGTAAGCATAAAATCATCAAGGATGATCAGATTTACCTTTTCGACGCTGCTTATGAATTTTACCTCACGCCGTTTTTCGGTTGCCACTTCACATGCATCGAGGAACCCCATCATCGTGAAATAGCGTACTGAATACTGATGATTGCAGGCATTATTACCGAGGGCGCAGGCACAAAAAGTCTTCCCGCAGCCTGTCGCTGAAGTGATCAGAACATTGCGGCTGTTGTCTATATACTGATTTGTCGCGAGCTCATCCATCAGCGCGGCGTTGATGTGGCGATCCGGAAGATAAAGGATATTTGAGAGATCTGCCATTGGGAAGAAAAGTCTGGCGCTTCTCTTATAGCGATCCGTGATTCTGTTATCACTGCTGATCTGCTGAAGAGCTATGAGCTGGTTCAAGACTTCAAGCGGTGCCATCTGGTACAGTTCTCCACCTTGATCAAGTACTTCCAGCCCCTCAGCCATTGCGTTCAGATGAAGGGCTTTAAGGCGATCGGAAACAGCCTTTACACTTGCCGGGTCAGTCTTTCTTTTTGGCATAGTATTCCGCTCCCCGTACATATGATTTTTCTTCGCAGGGTTTCTGGCCGTTTTGAGGTGAACCGGCTGAATCCGCAGGGAATTGTCCAGCCGCGAGAATCGCTTTAATATTCTTGTAGGTTGGGCGTCTCCAGCGCTTCAACCCTAACTGGCATGCCTGTTCTACTCTTGCCTGAGGATACGAGTCTGCCAGTTTTAATAATGAGATTACGCCGTTGTAATATCTCTGTTCCGCTCCTCCGCGCTCAAATATCCGATCAACCACTTCATATGTATATGGGCCATAGGTATTTGCCCAGTTCTTGAGCCGGGTACTGTTCCATTTCCCGTATTTAGCGCTGTAGGGCGGCAGATGACTGTTATCAATGTCATATTGACCGATCACACCGCTGATCCGATGATGCGTGCAGAGTTTCTGGTTACCGGCATAGCCCTCAATACGATCATTGAAGATGCGTATCTCAATCGTTTGGCCCATGAACCGATAAGGAACTGAGTAGAAGTTCCTGTCATAAGCGAAGCAGCAGTTTGGCTGGACATATGCGCTTCTGGATTCGTAGTACTCATAAGGGATTGCAGGAAGAGGAATCATTTCTTTTTCCTCGTATTCCCGATAGACGCTGAGCCGGCTTCCTTCTTTCTTCTGAAACTGGCGTGCGTTATAAGCGTCGAGCAGTTCAAGAACCTTTGCGTTGTAATCCTTGAGAGAAAAGCACTGGAAGTTCCGCAGTCTTGCAAGAATCTGAGTCTCCAGATTTCCAACCGCATTTTCTGCAGTCGGTTTGTCATTCGGCCTTCTGACACGTGCCGGGGCAATGATGATGCCGTAGTAATTGGCAAAGGCTTCATAGTCTTTCTGAAGTATTACATCGCCAGTTACGGGATGCTTGATCACGCCAGTCTTCAAATTGTCGCAAATGAGAGTTCTGGTGATCCCACCGAAATACTCATACATATGCACATGCGCTGTGATCCAGTTTGGCAGCTTCATGTCGGAGAATACTTCGGCATAGCTGTATCCACTGAAGGGAAGAACGCCAACGAAAAGCCAGCCATTCTGAACCTCTCCTGTATCCGGATCTGTCCATCTTGCCGGATCACCAGTCCAGTCAACTTCCGTCTCTTCACCCGGCTTGTGTTGAATGATTTCAGAGAATGGCTTCTTCTGCAGATGTTCTCCCAAATGAACTTTGAACTGCGTCAACTGCAGAGGCACTAGACCTGAGCGCCTGCATTCTTCCACATATTCCTCATGAAGCAGTGCTTTTGTGACACCGGGTCTTAACAGTTCTTTGCAGTAATAATCGTAGTCCGGCTCCGCATAAACGCCTGAACCCCTGGGAGAAGGCTCTGGAAGATCGTTCCGTCTGAACGTCTTCTTTCGCACTTCTTCTCTCATGGCTTCAACATCGGCTGCGCTCAGCCCCCGTACAGTCATTACGGTAGAGATGACTGAAACCAGGTTCTTGGACATGTGGCATGCAGTGGCTATCTGGTTTTGGGAGAATCTTCCCGTCTCCAAATAGCGTGCTGCCTGAAGGATTTTTGATTCTTTTGTTTTCCTGGGCACCTTTGACATAGGTAACCTCTCTTTCCAATACGAAAAGAGCTGCACGGATTACTCTTCCCGTACAGCTCCATCATAGAATTTGAGGCACCTGTGCTGCGCCATAAAGACGCGGCCGTCGGTACCGCCGCCGTCCTGGTACCAACCCCCCCGACGCTATGCGTCCATAAACCCGCCGTTTGCGCCTTGGTGAGCATCGTATTTGTAATACCCGGAAGGTCTTTCTTCAGCTGCCCAAACCGGACCGTGTCATAGATGCACATCTCATACATAAGCTGTGATTTCCATCTGCCCTGCAGCATTACAAGAAGCGGGGTGACGGGGCAATGCCCGTCCTCCGTTACAATTCCCTTCTTTATATTCACCAGGTACTCCGGGTAGCTCATATACTCCGCAGGTTTTTC
>CADBEA010000077.1 GCA_902793635.1 uncultured Erysipelotrichaceae bacterium
CATGAAAACATCGGTGACGCCGGCGGTAAACATACCGCGCATGGCACCGCCTTCCATGACAAGACCTGAAGATAATTGACTCATGCGTAAACCTCCTGGGTAAACGGTAAATCGTCAGTACCTGTCAAACTCAGCTGACCTTTGGGATAATGGAGGTGAAAAAATCTAAGATTTTTTCGACTATTCCAAAGGAGGCTAAGGAACATGGACAAGATCACTTCCGATGTCCGTCATAAACAGTGGCTTGATATCATCCATGCCTGTAACGCCAGCGGTCTTACAAGAAAGGCCTGGTGTGAACAGAACGGTATCAAGATCAAAACCTTTTATTACTGGCAGCGTCAGCTTCGCCGCGAAGCGCATGATGCACATATGACGGCTCTGACCGCTGAACCTGAAGTTACTTTTGCCGAGGTTGCTCTTCCGGCATCTCCCAAACCGGTGTCGGATCCTGCAATAGATTTCTGTCCGGATGTTGTCATCCGGACCCGCACACTGACAATCGAAGTATCAAATCATGCATCAAGAGAGATGCTCTCTCTTATCAGGTCGGTGATGAAAAATGCTACGTGATCTTTCAAATCTGCAGAAGATATATATCGCCTGCGGCAGGACTGATCTGCGGAAAGGCATTGATGGTCTCGCGACACTCGTCAAGGAGCATTTTCAACTGGACCCGTTTCAGAAAGACGTACTCTTTCTGTTCTGTGGCACCCGCAAGGATCGTTTCAAAGCGCTTGTATGGGAGGGTGATGGTTTCCTGCTTCTGTATAAACGCCTGGAAGTCGGCGGCTTCAAGTGGCCGCATGATACCAGCGAACTTTCGGAAATCTCCCCGGAGCAGTTCCGGCGTCTGCTTGATGGCTTTGTCGTGATCGATACATCGACCGTCCAGACAGATCTGCACCCCACAGAATGCCTCTGAGTATTGTGCAGAACAGAGAAAATATAAAACTTTCTTTCCGTCCGGCCGGTTGATAACCGCTTATGTATTGCAGCGGTTTGTTGATTACTGCATTCCATCGTTTCAGATCGTCGGGATAACTTTTGCACGTGCGTTTTTTTTCTTGAAAATACGCGGTTTTCCCGGATTTTACGTTCCAGATCCCTGTATTCAGGGCAGGTTATCCACAGTCAGAATGACGAACGTGGTTTTCGCCGGGTTGGCACTGGCTCTTTGTTTTCGGTATAATGGAGACATCGAAAGCGAGGAACGAAGATGCCCGGACATTATACAAAGGAAGAATTAGACCGGCTGGATAAACAGGCGTTGATCATGCTTCTTATGTCTATGCAGGATCAGTTCCAGCAGATGAACGATTCGCTGAACCGTCTGACAGAGCAGATCGCAGCTGCGAACCAGTACCGCTTCGGCCGCCATTCCGAAAAGATGGATGACTTCAAAGGCCAACTCAGCATCTTTGACCTTCTGAACGAAGCAGAGTATACCGTTGAGACCGCTTCTGATCTTCACGAACCCGACGCAGGGGATGCCATCATCACTTACCGCCGCAAAAAGTCCAAAGGTAAACGGGACCTTGATCTGAAGGATCTCCCGGTCGAAAAGATTGACCATACGATCCCGGACGAAAAGCTCCATGAAATCTTCGGTGATAAGTGGAAAACCCTCCCGGATGAGGTCTATAAACGTCTGGCTTATGAACCGGCAAAGTATGTAGTCCATGAGCACCATGTCAAGGTTTATGCCGGAAATGACAATCAGACGATTGTCAAAGCTGACCGTCCGATGGATCTCCTGCGTGGCAGTATCGTCACCCCCTCTCTGGAAGCCGGCATCCTGAACGCCAAATATGTCAATGCGGTGCCGCTGTACCGACAGGAACAGGAACTGAAGCGCAACGGGATCAACATCTCACGCCAGGTCATGGCGAACTGGACGATCGAATGTGCCGACCGGTATCTGTCAGTTATGTATGACTGGCTTCATGAACAGATCTATTCCTATCATGTGCTGCAGGCTGATGAAACGCCGGTGATCGTCACAAAAGACGGCCGGCACGCTGGGAGCAAAAGCTACATGTGGGTCTACCGCACCGGAAAGATGTATCGGGATAAACCGATCATCCTCTATGAATACCAGAAAGAACGAAAAGCTGATCATCCGCGGGAGTTCCTGAAGGCATTCAGCGGGGTTGTGGTAACTGACGGATACGAGGTTTACCACAAACTGGCCCGCGAGCGGCAGGATCTGAAGATTGCAGGTTGCTGGTCACATGCCCGACGACGGTTTTCGGAGGCTGTAAAAGCAGCCGGGCCACCGGAAGCCGGGAAAAAGACCGTTGCGTATATCGCACTTCAGAAAATCGCCGCGATCTACAATGCGGATAACAGCCTTGCGGATCTTTCTCCTGAAGAACGGTTGGAGAAACGCCAGACCCTCGTCAAGCCACTTGTCGAAGTCTTTTTCGCATGGCTGAAAGAATTACATTCACGGATTCCTTCAAGAACCAAGACCGGCAATGGCTTTGATTACTGTCTGAAGCAGGAGCCTTATCTCAGATATTTCCTGGAAGACGGCGAAGTTCCGATCGACAACAATGCCGCTGAGCAGGCCATCAGGCCGTTCTGCGTAGGTAAGAAGAACTGGCTGATGATTGATACGGTCAACGGGGCAAAATCCAGTGCCATCATCTACAGCATTGTCGAGACAGCAAAGGCGAATAATCTGAATCCGTCCCGATACTTCGAATTACTCCTGACCGAGATACCCCGGCACATGGAAGATACTGACAGAACCTTCCTAAAGAAGCTGG
>CADBEA010000078.1 GCA_902793635.1 uncultured Erysipelotrichaceae bacterium
GTCACATCTCCTAAAATTATCAGCGTGGTAAAAGCAATATGACAGGAAAAGAGAAAAACAGAATAGATATATGGTCATAGCGCATAAAACATGGGGAGGAAAAAGCATGAAGGTCAGGCGGATTGAACCTGCGGAGGCGGAGGCCGTCCCGGTCAGCACGGGGAAAAAACAGAATCGTTTTCTTCACATTCTGCGCAAACATTGGATGTTGTTGCTTATGCTTGCGCCAAGCTTTCTGTATGTCGTTGTGTTCAGCTATATTCCGATGACGGGACTGGTGCTGGCATTCAAACGATATAACCAGGCAGGCGGCATCTATGGATCGCCCTGGTGCGGGCTTGCCAACTTCAAGGCAATGATGATCGACGGCAAGATCGGAATGGTCACGAGAAACACGTTTCTCTATAATCTGGCCTTCATTTTCCTGGGTGTCGTTTTTGAAATGGGCAGCGCCATACTGCTGAACGAGATTCTGAACAAGCATTTCAAAAAGATTACACAGTCTCTGATGTTCCTGCCGTACTTCATCTCCTGGGTTGTTGTCTCTGCCATCATGTACAACATCTTCAATTACGAGAAGGGTGTTTTCAATCATGTCCTGACTATGCTGGGCAGCACACCGGTGGACCTATACAACTCGCCGAAGGCGTGGCCGTTCGTCCTGATTTTCCTCCGGCTTTGGAAACAGACAGGATATGGCTCTGTGGTTTACCTCGCCGCCATCACCGGGCTGGATCAGGAGATGTTTGAGGCCGCGTCCATCGACGGCGCGAGCGAATGGCAGAAAATCCGCTACCTGACGATTCCGTGCCTCAAGCCGACGATGATCACACTGGTGCTGCTGGCAATCGGAAACATTTTCCGCGGAGACTTTGGTATGTTCTACCAGACGGTCAAGAGCAGCGCGGTCCTGCAGCCATATACCGACGTCATCGATACCTACATCTTCCGACTTCTCATCAACAGCGGAAATGTCGGCGTCTCCTCGGCATCGGGCCTGTATCAGTCGGTGCTGTGCTTCATCACTATCATGATCTGCAATCACCTGGTGAAGAAGGCAAATCCGGATTATGCACTTTACTGACATCTGATCGTTATTGATTCGTTCCGTTCAATCAGGCATCAGTGCCGCTGATGCCGACAGCTGATCCGGAGGAATTTCCCGTCAGACATTTCCTCCGCGGGTGCCGCAGAGGACGCGGCACAGAGGGTAATCATTATGGAAGAACAAGCAAAGAGTATGAACACGGCGCAGGTGGCAAAGGCAAACCGGAAACGTCCCCTGGGAAAAGATATGATCGCGGTGAATATCGTGGGGTGCATTCTCATCGGGATCTTCGCCTTCCTCTGCGTGGTGCCGTTTTATCTTATCATTATCGCGTCGTTCACGAGCAATCAGGCGATCATCCAGAATGGATATCCGCTGACACTGAAGGCAGGCTCGCTGAGCCTGCAATCGTATCAGCTGTGTCTGAAAAATCCGGCCGCGATTCTCCAGTCGTACGGCGTCACGATTTTTGTGACGGTGACGGGAACATTCTGCGCCGTGATGATGGCCTGCATGACAGGCTATGTGCTCAGCCGCAGGGATTTTCCCTGGAGAAACAAGTTCGCGTTTTTCTACTTTTTCACGACGCTGTTCAATGGCGGTCTTGTCCCGTGGTATCTGCTCTGCGTCCGCTATCTGAACTTCAAGAACAGCTTTGCGGGACTCCTGTTTCCGCTGATGTTCTCGGTCTGGAACATGATCATTCCTGTTTCCGCTGATGTTCTCGGTCTGGAACATGATCATTGCGAAATCCTTCATGATCGGTCTTCCGGCTGAAATCACGGAATCGGCGAAGCTCGACGGCGCAAATGACTTTACGATTTTCCTTCGTCTGATCATGCCGCTTTCCAAGCCGCTGGTTGCCACGCTCTCGCTGTTCTCGGCGCTGGCATACTGGAATGACTGGTACAACTGCATGCTTTATATCACCAATGACAAGATGTTTACGCTTCAGTATTATCTGCAGCGGATTCTTGGGTCCGCGGAGGCAATGCGAATTGTCGCCGAGAAATCGGGCGTCGCGATTCCTTCCATTCCGATCGAAGGCATGAAGATGGCAATGACGGTGATCGCGACCGGACCGATTGTCCTGCTGTATCCCTTCGTGCAGCGCTATTTCGTCAAGGGTCTGACGATCGGCGCGGTCAAGGGATGAGAAGACAAGAGCAGGGGAAGAAAAGAGCATTAAAAGAGTATTCCGGGCGGAAACGTCTGCGAAGAAGATGCGGCGGCGCCGGAAGGTCAGCCGGCGTCATCGAAACCATAGAAAGCCGATGAGAAATGCGGCAGGAGGGAAGGTTATGAAGAAACAGATTTTATCAGTCGTCATGGCAGCGGCAGCGGCAGGAACGCTGCTCGCCGGATGCGGGAACTCCGCGGGTTCCGCCGCATCCACAGCAGCATCTCAGGCATCCGACACTCAGGCGTCCA
>CADBEA010000079.1 GCA_902793635.1 uncultured Erysipelotrichaceae bacterium
TCTCTTCTCTGTCTTAAGAAGAAAGCTTCCCTTTTCTTCTCCCGCCCCGAGAACATCCTTCATCTCTTCGAGGAACGGCCCGAGATCATTCTCTTTCTCTGATAAAGCCAGCTGCATAGACGATTCCCTCCTATTCATGAGTCAATGGTTTGAAAATCTTTCTGATGCAGGACTTTCAAACCGATAACAGTGCTGAACTGCTATCATTATCGCGCGAAAACACCCGCCGGCGCAAACCGGATACTGCCTTTTTTCATTACTGTACTTCTCTTCTTCTCTGCCCGATTCTTCTTTCCTGCCCAGATCTTCTTCCCTGCCCGGTTCTTCTTTCCTGCCCGGTTCTTCTTCCCTGCGCGGCTCTTCTTCACTGATCTCCGGTCCGAATTCAAATGGCCCTGGAACAGGTCTTTCACTTCGCTGATTCCCTAATATGTCTTCGCACAAAAGAATCGGGGTTCCATCCGGTTCCTCAAACCGCTCCTCCGGCTCAAATGCTTCCCCGAGCACGGCCGTCCCATACATCTGCGTGCGGCTGTTTTCCTTCAGCTCCTGCGGAACCGTATTGTCATACAGTACATTGCCCGTGATGCGGACACCCTGTGCTTCCCAGTCGAGCCAGATCCCACGCGTGCAGTGATGAATCCGGTTTCCACGGATCTGCGTATCGATCGCGGCGTGCTTGCGGAAGATTCAAAGTGAAGCACACAATACAGAATCTGCGGGCACACCGCCTGCGGCAGTTGAAATCCCGCGATTTCAGAACTGGAGCTGAATGTGGATCTGTATCAAATCAAATGAGGTGCAGAGGTGCAGCTCCGGAAGGCTGTACTCACCGGAAGCTCTTTCTTCGCAGCGTCAGAATCATTGGCACCGCGATGATGCAGAGCCCGATTACAACAACGGATTTTGTCCCCAGACTGTGAATCAGCGCGCTGGAATAGGTCAGTGAAATGATCGCCGAAAGGCTTCCGAAGATCAGGTCGGAAAGACTGTGTGCCGTGTTGCGCAGATGTTCCGGTACGTATCTTGTCACCAGTTCACGCATGGTAGGCATCATGATTCCATAGCTCACATTTGCGAACACCATGCCCATAATGATCAGGAACGGAGACTGCGCCAGGCTGCGCCAGGCCCGTTACCGTGAGCTCCGCGGCAAGCAGCGCGCACATCAGCACCATACGAAGATGTGCGGACAGTCTCTCGAGTTTTCCTGATATGATAATAAAGAGTCCCTGGAATGTGACGCCGACAAAGCTGTCAATTCCAAGCATGCCGACGTCACCGCCGACATCCTGCAGGAAAACTGCCTGCAGGTTGCCAACCGGGCTGATGGCCATTCCGCACAAAAGAATCACAACAATCAAAAAGACGTAATTTCGATTGCCCGCAAGATCTCTTGCGCGGACCCTTGTTCTCTTCTCCCGGACATAAGGCGGTTCCTTAAGGATGAATACAAAGACATAGGTCGCGGCGGCAAGAATCAGTGAGGAAATCACCATCACACTGTAGCCGTAAGCATCGATAAGAAAGCCGCAGATGAGGACCGCTACGGCCCATCCCATGGAGCCGATGCCGCGGATGACGCCGAAATAATCCGGGTCATAATGAACGGTGCGAAGGATCCACACATCAAGATTCGTGCCCATCGAGGCAATCAGAAATCCGGCTGCAAAATACATCACGCAGGCAAGCGGAAGATTCCGCGTCCCAAAATAGTACGTGAGCGACATGCATACCAGATAACCCGCAAAAACCGGAATGTTCCTGTTTGTCTCCAGCCGATCGCAGAGACCGCCCCAGAAAAAGCCACCGCCGAGTGCCAGAAGCTGGTACGCAGCGATGACGAGACTCAGTACGCTGCTTGCCATGCCGCAGTCAAGAAAAAAGCATCCTGCAAATCCAAGGAAGCACGCGACACACCCCCAGTAAAGAGAGTCACAGCAGGCAAATAGGATTGCCTCATTTTTACTAATCTGATTCATAATGATGCCGACCGGGCGTCTACTCCGTATTGATCGTCAAAAAGCTGCCTGAAACTTGAAAAAGCCATCCCGCAGAACCGCACTCTGGCATAAGATGGCTTTTATGCCCCCGCTTCCAGATAATCTTCTTCTGCGT